>JAQCNR010000310.1 GCA_028274925.1 Halovenus sp. | reverse complement strand
CGGTCCGGAACCGACCCGTCGTCTGCTTTGCACACGTAACCAACCAGATGGGCCAAGCCGAGGAAGACTTCGAGAAAGGGGAGGCCAACGGGTCCAGGAGTGCGCTGGAAGTCGTCGAGGCTGCAACGGCCGGATGGACCACGAAAACCGACTAGTTCGACGGTGATTCACGAGTCCAAAAGCAAAAGCAACTCCGACACAGACTCAGACTATGGATTACAAGCGGCCACAGTTTTTCCGCGTTATGCAGTACGCCCAGCGGGCCGACCGCGATGTCGTCGATATGGTCAGCGGCAACCCTGACTGGGAGCCACCGCAGGCCCTGCGGGAGGGACTGCGAGCCTACGCCGACAGCAACCCCGAGCAGTTCCAGTATCCCGCAAGCGTTGGCCTGCGGGAACTGCGCGAAGAGATTGCAACCCGTCGCGGCGTGGATATCGAGCGAGTCATCATCACCAACGGAACGGGCGAGGCCAACCACCTCGCAATGGCCGAGAGTCTCGACCGGAAGGGCTCAGAAATCCTGCTCGTCGACCCCGTCTATCCCTACTACGCAGGCCGAGTTCAGATGCTCGACGCAGAGATGGACTTTGTCCCCGTCGGCGAGGATGGCCAACTCGACGCCGCTGACGTCCGTGCACAGATGGGCGACGACACCGCTGCCGTCGTAGTCAACTCTCCGAACAACCCCCTCGGCGTGACCTACGACGCTGACACAATTCACGAACTCGTCTCGGTTGCCGAGGCCCACGACGCGATGCTGATTAGCGACGAGGTGTACGACCACTTCGACTACTCCGGTCGGTTCGAGTCTGCGCTGGCCGTCGATTCGCCGAACCGGATCGTGACCAACTCCTTCTCGAAGTCGATGGCAATCACCGGCTTTCGGGTCGGCTACGCTGTCTTCCCGCATCCTGACGGGCCGAACGGCGACCTGATGGACGGCGCTCGCTCACGCCATATGCTCACGAATGTCACGAGTTCCCGGCCAGCACAGGCCGCAGTCCTGAACGCACTCAGAGAAACCGGCCCAGAGTACTACGAACAGAATCGGGACATGCTCCGTGACCGAATCGAGACGTTCACAACCGCGCTGGACGCGGCCGGTGCGGCCTACACCGAACCAGAAGGAGCCTTCTACGTCATGGCGCAGTTCCCCGATTTCGACGGGACGATGGCTAACGTCGAGCGTCTTATCGACGAGGCCGGCGTCGCGGGGATGCCCGGCGAGGCCTTCGGTGAGGCCCGCAGCGACTGGTTCCGGTTTGCGCTCGTCACCCCGGAGGTCGAGGAGGCCGCCGACCGACTGGCCGCGTTTTTCGAGTGAGCGAATCCGTGGGTTCAAACCCGACCGGGACACAGTACCGACCGAATGACTGACGCCGGTTGGTCGGAGTTTTTCGCCTTCGACCGCCCCTACGAGAACCAGCGCGACGCCATCGAGACGGCAATCGAGGTCGGTGAGTCCCGCGGCTATCTCGCGATGGAGGGGCCCTGCGGAACCGGGAAGACGATGGCCTCGCTCACCGCGGCGGCGACACTCATCGACCGCGGCGTATTCGAGCGAGCGGTGGTAGTCACACCGGTCAAACAACAACGCCTACAGTTCATCGAAGACCTCAGGGAACTCAACGCCGGCGTTGACGAGCCGTTAGATGGAATTGCCCTCGTGGGCAAACGCGACCTCTGTCCTTACGGTCGCGAGGGAGTCTTTCCAGACGACGTGAGTACCCACGAGCGCTGTGAGGACTTGCGGGAGAACACCGCCAGACTGGTCGAAAGCGACGGCAATGCCGACGAGTTACCCGTAGCCGACGCCGCGATTGGCGTCCAGGCCGAGGATATCTGGTGGGACCCACAGCGAGCCAGTGACCTCGTCAAGAACGCCCGTCCGGACGGAGCCGGCCAGCAGCAGATTGCCGGCGACACGCTCGGGACGGCCGGCGTCCAGAGCCCGTATTTCCGAAGCCAACCCAGCGCGCCCGACTCGATGACAGAGGGCGACGACGAACCGCTGTACTGCCCGTTCGAGGCCGACTGGTACGCCCGCAACAAGGGTTCGCCGGTGGACTTCTCGGCCGGCGAGCACAACGTGATGACTGCCGACGAGTATCTCCCGCAAGCGACCGAGCGCGGAATCTGTCCCCACCGGGCGATGAGCGTCATGCTCGAATCTGCCGATGTCGTCGTCGGCAACTACAACCACCTGTTCGACCCGAACTCCCGACCGCTCATCGAGTCGATTCTGGACGAAGACACGTTCCTGATTGTCGACGAGGCACACCGCCTCGAAGAGCGCGTTCGGGACCTGCTCTCCGACCGCCTCGGCCGTTCGACGCTGACGCGTGCTCGCAACGACCTTCACACGCTGCTCACACGGGCCCGCGAGAGCGCCGGCGAAGCTGAACTGCGCGACGAACTCGCGAGCCACGATGTCCCGCTGGAGGCGGTCCAGCGCGCACACGACTTCTACGACGACCTGCTCGCGTGGCTGGACGACCGGATTGCTCGCCACCTCGACGAAGAAGTTGGGCAGGGCTGGCGGGCCGGCGCACCCGACAATCTTCCCGAGCAGTCGATGGAAATCCCACTGCGAGACCCCGAGGCTGTCGAGCAGGACGAACTAACAGCGTGGGCCGAACAGCAGGGCTACACGGGCGACCTCTGGCGGTCACTCTCGAAGATTGGACTGGCCGTCGAGGAAGCGATTGACGCCGCTGGCCTCAGCAGAACGCCGGTCTGTACCGCCGTCGGCGCGGTGCTCGTCCAGTGGTGGGAGACAGACCACGCGAGTTTCCTCCGAGAGATCGAACTCGAACACTCACCGAAGGACCCGCGGACGGTCAGCGAACCGTGGGAAGCAGCGTACACTGCCGGCCTCATCCGTTTCGAGTGTATGCCCGGCGACACGCTCCAGCGTATCTTCGACGGCCTCGGCGGCGGGATGCTCATGAGCGCGACACTCGAACCGCTGGACGTGTTTACCGAGGTTTCTGGACTGGAAGCGATGCGCGGCGAACGCCCCGTGGTCGAGCGGACCTACGACCTGCCCTTCCCGAAGGAGAACCGCGCGAGTCTACTCGTGGACACGACGCCGTTTACCGCCCGCAACCGCGGCGACGCGAGCGAGAACGCGAATCCAGAGACGTGGAACCGGACCCGCGACGAGTACGCTCACGTCCTGCGAACGCTCGCACGCTCGCCGGGCAACGCCCTGATTGCGATGCCAAACTACCGCGAGGCGGAGTGGGCTGGCTCCTACCTCCGCGACGTTGTCGACAAGCCGGTGCTCGTCGACGAGAGTTCCTCGAACGAAGATACCGAGGCGCTGAAACAGCGGTTTTTCGACGGGAGCGGGAAGGTGCTGGTGACGAGTACGCGGGGAACGCTCACCGAAGGCGTCGATTACGACGGCGAGAAACTGAGCACCTGTGCGGTAGTCGGCGTGCCGCTCGTCAATATCGGCTCACCACGGGTGCGGGCAGTTCAGCGAGCCTACGGTGACGCTTTCGGCGACGACGTTGCCTTTGAGTACGCGCTGACGGTGCCAGCAGTGCGGCGTGCTCGCCAGACGCTCGGGCGAGTGATTCGCGGTGTCGACGAGGTGGGTGTCCGTGCGCTGGTCGGGCGGCGGTACGTCACCGGCGCTCGCCACTCGGTCCACCAGTATCTCTCACCGGGCGAACAGGACGAATTTCTCAAACTCACACCGGAGTTTCTCGGCAGTAAAATCGACGCCTTCTGGGCCTAGTCGGCGGCCTCGCCTTCACTGCGTCGGGTTGTCGAGATGAGTTTGTCGACGCTGTCGTATATCCACAGCAGCCCCAGCCCGAAGCCGTAGGCCAGCGAGGCCGGAATTGCGACGATGAACATCGTGAAGATGCCCGACGGTGAGAGGAAGCCAGCCGCGGCGAAGAAGGCCAGCACGACGCCGCGCCAGCTTTCGCGCATCCGCCAGTACGGGACGAGATTGCCGTGATGGAACAGCAACATCGTCGTCGGAATCATCGTGAGGAATCCGATGCCGACAGTCAGGTAGATGACCAGCCAGCCGAAGCTGTTGATTCGGTAGGCGATGATCATATTCGAGGAAATAACGTCCAGTGCAAGCACCGAGATAACCGTCGGCGCGATGTAGATGAACCCGAGGACGCTGCCGCCGACCAATGCGACAAACAGCGTGCCGCCCCAGACCAGCAGGATGTTGCGGTCGCCGCTGGTTCCGAACCGGTCTTCGATAGACGGCCAGGCGAAATACAGCACGACCGGCAGTATCGAAACGGCGGCCAGCAGCGTCGAGAACTTGATCATGAAGATCAGCGCCTCGACCGGGTGGAGCACGACAATCTCGACTTCCTCGAACAGTTCTGGCGGAATGTTCCGGAAGAACACGCCCTGTGCGCGGTCGATACCGCCGTAGAACAGGAACGTGAAGCTCCCGGCGAGAACAGTCATAAAGACGGCGACAATCCAGACTGCTTTCGAGGTCAGCGAGTCCAGAATGAACGCCAAGTCGTAGTAGTAACCGCCGATGTCGTCCTCGTCGGTGTCGTCGTCGGTGAACGCGTCGAGCATTCCCGTCGTCGTCGACGTGACCACGTTTTCGTCGTCCTCGCCGAGGTCGAGATCCTGCGCTTCCTCGAAGCGGTCCATCAGGACACGAGCCTTCTCTGGGTTGTCGTCGTTAGCAGCCGCTTCGGCGTATGTCAGCACCTGCTCGTGTTCGAGACGGGCAAATTCCTCGAGTGGGAGTTGCCGGAGTGCGCCCGCGCTCGCCCCGGCGATGTTCACTGTTGCCGGGTCGCCGGGGTCAAGAGTTGTCTCCTCTTCGTCTTCCTCCTCTGCTTCGTCGTCGAGTTCACCGGCGAGGGCTGCCTGACGGTCTTCTTCGCTCGTCAACTCCTCCAGTGCGACGATGCGGAAGTAAAACAGGGCAACACCGATACCGACGAGGCCGACGAGAATGCCGGCAACGACGGCAGTTGCGGTCGGTGGCGCGCCGAACACACCGAGGTCACCGGCCGTGGGGAACCGAACCGAAGAGTTGACTGCTGCCAGCAGGCTGTTGGTCGCTTCAAGCCCGCCCTCCAGCAGATACGCGTACACACCTGCGAACACGAGCAGGAAGACACCGCCGAGAATGTTGAGGCGGTCACGGGCAAGCGCTCGCGTCGACACCTGTTCGCCAGCCTGTTTCGAGAGCACGGCAACCTTCGCGATGCCGAGGCTGATGAAGTACAACAGCACCAGCGGCACACCCCACATGACCTGGGTAAAGGGGTCCGGCGGGGAGAACACAGCCCCGAAGACGAAGATTGCAACGACGGCGTAGCGCCACTTGTCACGGAAGGTTTCGTACGGAATAATGCCCGTCCGGGCGAACGAACTCATCACCAGCGGCAGTTGTGCAGCAATCCCAAAGGAGAGCGCGAGGAAGAAGATGAACTCCGTCCACATCGCAATCGACCACGTCGGCGTAAATCCAGATTGGACGGCGTTCGCGGCGAGGAAGTTGAACATAATCGGGAAAAACAGAAAGTAAGCGTACGCTGAGCCGGCGAGAAAGAGCAGAATGACGGCAACGACGAATCCCCAGACCTTCCAGCGCGGAATGTATTCGTCAGGCCAGTAGCCCCGCTGTTTGAGTGAGTCTCGGCTGTAGTACAACAGCACTGGAACCGTGGCGAGGATGCCGACAGCAACGCCAATTTTCGCCTGTAAGAGGATTATCTCGAACGGGTTCGTGGTGACGATTTCAGTCGCCTCACGAACCTCGTCATCCATCCGGTTGTAGACCAGGTCAGTCCGGAGTCGGTCCCAGACGAACAGTCGCAGTGCGTAGAAGGAACCGAGCCAGAAGACAGCAAAGACGAGAAATGCGCGCTTGAGGTTCTGCTGGGCCGCCGACAACACCGCAGCAATTGTCTGGCGGCCACTCGCCAGTGTCTTGGTCGTATCTTCATCAAGCGCGCCAGACATCTATTCGGCACTTACTGACTTGTCGTTATCAATCTATTCCTCTCGGCCTCACCAGCGAGGAGAAGAAGGCTTACAACAACGGCTACACAATTCCCGAGCAATGTCGGAAGAGCCCTCTGGGGAGCAGACGGCCGGCAGCAGCCAGCCGGTTAGCGACGGCGGCGTCTCCTCAGGCGGTGCACTCAGCGGCGCGCCAGACGACGAAGAGATGCCGCTGACCGAGCACATCCGGGAGATGATCCAGCGCCTGCTCGTGGTGCTGTTCGTGATGGGTGCGGTCAGTGCCATCATGTTCATCATCCCGAACCCCTCGCGACCGTTCGCCGACCGAGCCGTCGAGTTTCTGTGGTACTCCTTTCTCGATGTTGGCGGGAACGACCCCGAGGCCTGTGTCACGGCCGGGGCAGACGCGACCGCCTGTCCGCGTGTCTATCACCCACTTGGGCTCGTTCTCACGCGACTGAAAGTCGCCTCCCTCGCCGGATTTATCGTCGCGCTGCCGGTGTTTGTCTACCAGACGTACCTGTTCATGCGGCCGGGGCTGTACCCCAAGGAACGGCGGTACTACCTCGCCTCGGTGCCGACGAGTCTCATCCTCGCACTCATCGGGCTCGCATTCGCGTACTTCCTGATTCTCCCAGTCATCTTCTCGTATTTCCTCTACTACTCCCAAGACGTTGCGGTCATCGCCTTTGGTCTGCAGGAGACGTTCAGCATGATCCTGCTGATGATGGGGCTGTTCGCCGTCGTCTTCCAGATTCCACTCTTTATTATGCTGGCAATTATGATGGGGCTGGTGACTCGGCGCTGGCTGGTCCAGCGCCGACTCCTCTTTTGGGGAACCTTCGGCGGGATTGCCTTCCTGTTCAGCCCCGACCCGACGGGGATGGCCCCGGTGCTGGTCGCGATCACGATGATTGCGCTGTTCGAGGCGACACTGCTGGTGCTCAGGTGGACGGGGCGGTAGCTCCGGATTTGACGGGTGAACACCGCAGTCCACCAACCACGGACAGACTGGAGGGACAACGCATATTTTCGTGAAAAACAAGCGTAAATCATGGCAGTTCGCTCCCGTAGCGTTGCGCCAGTCATTGCTGTCGTACTGATGGTTGCCGTTACCGTCGTCCTCGCGCCAGTCATTTCGGTGTTCGTGCTCGCCGTTGGCGGGGGCGTTTCGGATACCGCACCGAACGCTGAACTGGAGATTGAATTCAATTACGTGAACGACGATGTGCAGAAAAGCGACTCTGTCAGGATCGTACATATCGCTGGCGACCAACTCGAACGGGAGCG
>JAQCNR010000170.1 GCA_028274925.1 Halovenus sp. | reverse complement strand
TCTTGGAGTGCGTCGCAGAAATAAAGCACACCTTCGTAGCGCTCCTTTTTCGGTTTTGCAAGCGCCGGTTGGAGCACGCCATTGAGTTCCGACGGCACTTCAGCCACCGCGCTCGGTGGGTCGGGCCACTCGTTGAGAATCTTGTTTATTACCGTCGCCGGTTGTCGAACGGCGGTCGCCCGGTGAATAGTTCGTAGAAGACCGCACCCAGTTGGTACACATCAGTGAGGTCCTCAGCAGAACCGTAGCTATCGTCGAACTGTTCGGGTGCGGCGTATTGTTGCGACATCCCCTCGACACTGTTCGAGTGTTCGAGCAGGTACTTCGAGAGGCCCCAGTCGGCCACCTTCGGCGCGTCCCAGCGGTTCTCGACAGAGTGAAACAGGATATTCTCGGGTTTGAGGTCCAGATGGGCGACGCCGCGACGGTGAGCATGTCGGGCGGGTTCTGTCGTCGGAATCGCCGTCCACAGTTTCTGCTCAAAGGACATGGTCTTTGCCCGCTCGCCAAGGTGGCCGCCGTCCACGTGCTCCATCGCAATCCTGGCCAGAGGTCGACGCCCGCAGTCGACGACGCCGACAATCTGGTCGTCGAGTGAGTCGCTCCCAGATGACTCGACGGACGCGCCGGAACTGTCTTGTATACGGCCCAGTATACAGACGGGTATGAGCAAGTCCATCCGGGTCGACGAGGACACCCACCGCGCGCTCGCGGCACTGAAGGCTGAAGATGAAACGTTCGACGAGTTGTTGACGCGACTGCTCAGAGAGCGCCGGGAGACGGTCCGAGCCGGCGCTGGCCTGTGGGAGGACACCGACGCTGCCAAGCGGGCACGCGAGGCCCGGGCAGCAATGAAGCAGAGCGTCGGTGACCCCTGATGCTGTACGACAGCAGCGTTCTCATCGACTATCTCGACGGGCGGGATAGTGCTGTCCAGTACATCGAATCGCATCTCGACGAGCGGGCGGTCGCACCACAATTGGTGCTGTTCGAGGTGTACCAGGGCGAGGTATTCAAGTCTGGTCCGGCGAACTTCGACGCCGTCGACGGCGCACTCGGGTGGCTCACCCCCGTCGAGACCAGCGCCGGGTCCGCACGCGCCGGCGCACAGGTGCAGGCCGAACTCGACCGCCGAGGCGCGGTGCTGAGTGCCCGTGATGCATTCATTGCCGGGGCAGCGGTCGCTCTCGACGAACCGCTGGCCGTCGCCGACGACGACTTCGATGTCGCCGGCCTCGAAGGCGTACTCGATATCGAGTTTCCCGACCGCGACGCGACCGAGCCCGATTCCCCGCCGGAGGAGTCCGACAGTGGGTATCCTGTGCGAACAGCGTGGCGAGTCTCTGTCGGTTCGATGCGCCCGCTCAGGGCTGGTCAAACAGTTTCTGGAGGTCGTCGCGCAGATAGACGATGTCGCTGTAGCGGTCGTCTGGCTCCTTGGCCAGTGCCCGGAGCAGAATCTTATTTAAGCCGTCGGGCACGTCGGCGCACACGCTGGGCGGCGTTGGGTCGTCGCCCGTCACGGCGCGTATGACCTGCGTCGGTCGCACCGCGAAGGGTGGCCGGCGTTCATGTGCTCCATCGGGATGTTCTCCGAGACATTTAATTCGCGAGACGGAGTAGTGGAGATCAAGATGAGCCAGTGTGCATCTCGAATCAGCCACGAGCGAATGGATGAACCACATGTTCGTGGTCGCCGGGTGTCTGTTCTCCAGCTGTACGAGCAGGTCAAAACCCGTGACATCAACCCGGCTGAGGTTGCGAGTCAGCTGGCTCTTGACGTGCTGGACGTGAGCGCTGCGCTCCAGTACTACGAGGAGAATCCCAAAGAAATGGCCGAGGTTCGGGCTGAGCGACGAGCAACAGAAGAGAAACTCGGCCGTGAGATTGCCTCCGAGCGGCCGAACGACGTGTCTCCGCAGCCGTAGGTGCCGGACGAAAATCCGTGCGGATTTTCGCTGCCAGTAGAACCTGATGTCCGGTTCTTCGCGGCCCTCTGTCTAGTTCGTCGGAGCAACTCTCCACGTACTTCTGCCCGGAAGTATCAGAAGCTGCCTGCCAACTCTTCCGGGAGAATCTGCAGGTCGTTGCGGAGATTGACCACAGTCTCGTAGCGGTCTTTCTTTTCGGTGGCCATCGCTCGCAGGAGAATCTCGTCCAGTTCGGCAGGCACACCCGCGACTGCACTCGGTGGGTCGGGCTCCTCGTTTTGAATCCTGTTCATCACTTTGAACGGCTTGCCCTCGAATGGGGGTCGGCCGGTGAACAACTTGTAGAACACTGCACCTAACTGGTAGACATCGGTGATGTCGTCGACCGCGCCGTACTCGTCGTCGAACTGCTCGGGGGCAGCGTACTCGACGGTCATCCCCTCGACGCTTTTCGAGTGGTCCAGCAGGTGCTTCGAGAGTCCCCAGTCGGCCACCTTCGGGGCGTCCCAGGCGTCCGCGACACGTCGGAACAGGATGTTCTCCGGTTTCAGGTCGAGATGCGCGACGCCGCGGCGGTGGGCGTGCCGGACGGCCTTCGTGGTGGCGATGGCCGTCCACAGTGCCTGGTCGAAATCGAACTCAGCAGTGCGTTCGCCGAGGTGGCCGCCATCCATGTACTCCATGGCAATCCACGGGAGCGGTTCCGAGTCATAATCGACGACAGAGACGACGTGGTCATGATCGTCGAGTTTCTGCCAGGTCTCGGCCTCCTGCATCATGTGCTCGACAGTCTCGATGTGAAGTGTGCCACCCATCCGGGGTTCCTTCAGCGCGAGGGCGACCTGCTCGCCGTCGGCCCGGGTGGTGGCGTGGTAGACATCGGCGTTGCCACCGCTCCCGAGCGGGTCGCCCTTCTCGATATCGTCGTAGGTCAGCGAGTACCGCGGCGTGGTCGGAATCGTCGTCGGGGTTCGCGTGATGGCGTCCTCGGCTGCCTGCCTGAGACGCTCCTGGCG
>JAQCNR010000292.1 GCA_028274925.1 Halovenus sp. | reverse complement strand
GCTCGACGAACCGACGACATTTCTCGACTTGCACCACCAACTCGAAGTGATGGAAATTATCGAGACACTGCGCGAACACAGCGACGTGACGGTTGTCGTCGTGTTACACGACATCCAGCAGGCCGCCCGTCTCGCCGACAAGATGGTCGCACTCAAAGGCGGCACCATCCACGCTCACGGAACGCCAGCAGAGGTCGTCACCGAGGAGTTACTGGCGAACGTCTTCGAGGTCCACGCCGATGTGGCACAGACACCACGGGGTCCGCGCATCGAACCGCTCCGACCTCGCCACGAAGCGGACGACTCGAAACCGACCGAACGCACGGAGAGTGAGTGACCGCCATCACTCGCCTCGATACATACTATTTTCAGCGAGGCCGTCCTATTACTAACTATGCCAGACATCGAAGTCACCAGCATTTGCGAGGAAGGGTACGCAACGACCAGCCTCATCGGCGAGTGGGAACTCGGCATCGACGCGACAGAAGAGCAGGGCCCGAGTCCGAACCAGGCGCTTGCGGCGACGTACGCGTCCTGTTTCATTCCGGCCTTCCGCGTCGGTGCGAATAAAGAAGGACTCGACGACCTTGGACAGATCGAAGTCGACGTTGGTGCTGACCTGGACGAGGACGATGACCTCGAATACATCTCCTTCGACATCCACGTCGAGGGGTTACTCGGTGACGCTACGAACGATGTCGTCCAGCGAGCAGAAGAGATCTGTCACGTCCACGCGGCGCTGCGAGAGGAACTCCACGCCGACATCAGCGTCGAAGACGAAGTCGACTTCTGAGTCAGTCGGAACCCATTTTAGCGGTTTGCCCCAACAGCCAGTATGAGCAATGGGTGGCGAGACAAACTAGCCGGTGCCCGAATGCGTGTCGACCAGGAGTTCAACCAGCGAGTGCTCGACTCGCAGTTCTCGAACCAAGGGTGGGGACTGATTATGACTGCCATCGAGTTCGACATCGAGACTCCCGACGACCCCGAGCAGGCAGAGATGGTCGCCAACACGGAGAATCTCGAACAGATAATGCCCGAACTGGACAACATCCCACAGGGAATGGCCCGACCTGACGGCAGCCACGACGATAGCGGCGGTGTGGTCGACTCCCTGAAGAGCGTGCTCGGGTTCGATGACTCTGACTCGAACGGCACAAGCGTCGACAAGGACGAACTCGCGGCGGCGACAGCACTTGTCGGGGAGTACGCGAGCGAACTCCAGCAGTTTCTCGAAGAGGAGGGCCGCTGGGAGTCCGTCTGTGCGGCGGCCGCCGACGCCTGAGCGGAGCGATAGACCCAAACCGGAGTGTCGAGTACGGCCAGACATGGACAGGTTCGGCGCTGACGCGGCGGGGGAAACGGTGGCTTACGAGCCGATTGGGGTGAAAGACCTGCTGAGCGCGATGAAAGACAGCTCGGAGCTGATTGTTGATCTGGCGTACTCTGCGCTGTTGTACAACAACGAGAACCTCGCTGAGGAGGTACTCGAACTCGAACGACAGATGGACCTCCTGCAGTTGCAGGCTCGCATGAACACCCTGATGGCCGCACGCAATCCCGACGACGCTCGCCAACTCGCGCCGGTGCTTGGAATTATCGGTGCGGGCGAGAAGATTAGCGACGCCGCTGGCGACATTGCGGGACTCGTGCTTGGCGAGGAGCCACTTCCGGGTGCGATTCAGACGGCGCTTCCCGAGGCAATCGAAGTGCTCGAACAGGCCACGATGGCCGAGGAGTCAGAGTATGCCGGACGAACACTAGGTGACATCGACCTCGAAACCGAGACCGGCGTGCGCGTCATCGGAATCAGGGCCGATGGGGGCTGGAATCTCGACCCCGACTGGGACTCACAGCTCTCTGTCGGCGACAGTCTCCTGCTCCGAGGCAGCGAGTCGGGCGTTGCGACGGTCTACGAGCACGTCACCGGGACGACCTACGAGCCACCCGAGACGGTAGAGACGGAGCTTGC
>JAQCNR010000272.1 GCA_028274925.1 Halovenus sp. | reverse complement strand
AGAAGGTGAGAATTGTGCCGTCGCCGGTGTCGAAAAAGAGGTGTGTCTGTGAGGGGTCGTCGAGATTTGGCTGGCGAAGGACCAGCGGCATCCCCAGTGTATCGCGATAGTAGGCGATGGTGTCCTCGGCGTTCGAGCCCCAGATGGTGATGTGGTCGGTGCCGGTGGTTCGGAACGGACTCTCGGGCGGGTCGGCTGACACTGGAATGTCCTCGTTTGCCATACGGTGAGTATAGCCGCGACCGGCAAAAATCTGTGCAGCCACGCGAAAACAGCAGACGCGTCGCTTTCGGTTTCATTCGTAGCGAACGGGCAGGTTTAACAGGATACATAGAGATTGTGTTGGTATGGCAGAACAGACACCGGTCGTAGTCGAAGCGGTGCGGTCACCACAAGGAAAGGAAGACGGCGTCTACGCTGACGTCCGCAGTGAGGACCTCTCGATTCCGCTCATCAACGAAATGCTCGACAGCACGGGTCTCGACGGCGACGACGTCGAGGACCTGCTGTGGGGCTGTGCACAACAGCGCGGCGAGCAGGGCAACAACGTTGCCCGCGTCATCTCGCTGCTCTCGGACCTCGGCGAATCGGTCCCAGCAACGACGGTCAACCGCTGGTGTGCCTCCTCGGCGGAGACCATCATGCGCGGCGCCGACGCCATCGCCGCCGGCCAGCGTGACTGCGTCATCGCTGGCGGGATGGAGTCGATGAGTCGCGTCGCGATGGGCGAGAACACCGCGAACGTCCACCCACGACTCAACGAGGATTACAACGTCGCCGAACTCCAGATGGGAATGACCGCAGAGAAGGTCGCCGATGAGTACGACATCAGCCGCGAGGAGCAGGACGAATACGCCGCACGGAGCCAGCAGCGCGCCGCCGAGGCAACTGACTCCGGGCGCTTCGAGGACGAAATCGTCCCAATCGAAACCGAGGACGGCCTCGTCGAGGAAGACGAAGGCATCCGCCGCGGAACGACCGCCGAGAAACTCGCTGGACTGCCGACAGTGTTCAAGTCCGACGGCTCGGTCACGCCGGGCAACGCCTCCCAGATTTCCGACGGTGCCGCCGGTGTGATGCTCACCAGCGAGGAGTTCGCCGAGAAACACGACCTCGACATCCTCGCAGAAGTTGGCAACCACAACGTCGCCGGCGTCGACCCAACGGTCATGGGTATCGGTCCGGTCCCAGCGGTCGAAGGACTCCTCGAAAAGCACGACCGTGACACCGACGATTACGACCTGGTCGAACTCAACGAAGCCTTCGCAAGCCAGTGCCTCTACTGTCAGAACGAACTCGGCTTCGACGACGATATGTACAACGTCAACGGCGGCGCAATCGCCGTCGGTCACCCACTCGGTGCCTCCGGTGCCCGCCTCCCCGTGACGCTCATCCACGAGATGCAGAAACGCGACGCAGAACTCGGTCTCGCAACCGAGTGTGTCGGCTTCGGGCAGGGCGCAGCCATCGAGTTCCACCTGCGATAGACTATCTTCGCGGTGTCGTTTCGCGCAGTTTTTCCCGACGGGACCGGAGGATAACGTATGGCGACTGGTCTCACAGAGTTGTTCAATCAGATGCCGTACGCGGAGTTACTCGGCATCGAAGTCACCGACGCCGGCGAGGGTTACGCCGAGGGCGTCCTCCCGTTCAAAGACGAACTGCGCTCGAACCCCTACGGCGAAGTCGCCCACGGCGGCGCGACCTACGCACTTGCAGACACGATTGGCGGCGCGGCGGTCATCTCACTCACTGAAGACGTCTCGCCGACTATCGACATGCGAATCGATTATCTCGCGCCGGTCAAGACGGATATTCACGCGACAGCGGAGGTGATTCGTCACGGCTCCAGCGTCTCGATGGCCCACGTCGAAATCGAAGACGACGAGGGAACGCGGGTGGCGACGGCACAGGGCACCTACAAGACTGGCGGGCAGGGCGAGAAGACCGACTGGGACGGCGAGGAGAACCGCGAAAATCGCCACTCCGTCGACTAGACTGTCTCGACGCCGGTAATCTCGAAGCGTGCGCCATCGGCCTCGGCAATCTGAATCTTCCAGCCGTGGGCCTCGACGATTTGCTCGACAATCTGCAGTCCCAGTCCGGTCCCATCGGGGCACCCGGAGTAGCCCGTCTCGAACACCGCCTCCCGTCGCTTGGCGGGAATACCTGGCCCGTCGTCTTCGACGTAGAAGCCGTCAGCAAGCTGGCCGACTGTAATCGTTACATCCTCGGTAGTGTGTTCGACAGAATTGCGAAAGAGATTCTCGAAGAGCTGTCGGAGTCGGCTCGGGTCCGCGCGAATCCGGCCGGCAACGCCACAGTGCAGCGTCGCCTCCCAACTGGCGACCGACTGCCAGCAGTCGCTGACCGGCGGCGCGAGGGCAACGAGTTCGGTATCGCCAATCTGCTTGCCCGAACGGGCGAGTGCGAGCACGTCAGAAATGAGCCCGTCGATGCGGTCGTGGGCGTCGGCGACGGCGTCGAGGTGGTCGCTGGTGCACTCCTCGGCGGCCAACTGCAGACGGAGTTGAGCAACAGTCAGCGGGTTGCGCAGGTCGTGGCTGAGCACGCTCGCGAACTCGTCGAGGCGCTCGTTGGTCTGTTCGAGGTCGCGCTGGCGCTGCTTGGCCGCCGAGATATCGCGGGTGTTGACGACGTAGTAGCCCTCGGGTGTCGGGTTCGCCGAGGCAGCGGACTCGACCCAGAGATAGGTTCCGTCGGCGGTTCTGTGGCGAAACTCCACCGACTCGACAGTGTCGTCGTCGGCGACGACGCGGCGAAACGCCGCGAGTGTCCGCTCGCAGTCCTCGAGATGGAGATACTCGGCGAGGCTCTCGCCGACCAACTCGTTTTGCTCGAAGCCGTAAATACGTTCGACGGCCGGGCTCTCGTACTGGATGACGCCATCCGAATCGAGCACTGTGAGCAGGTTCGTCGAGTGCAGCGCAATCACGTCGAGCGGGACCTATCGGGACCGACCGAGGCCGACTCGTCGCTCTGTTTGCCGCTCATACGGTACTCACGGCGGGAACAAATATGGAGTTTACTGCGGGTCGATGACAGGACTACTCTCGGTTGTCGAGGTAGTGCAGGACACCACGGGTGTTCATCCGCGCTTCGCCGCGGGCGTGCTGTGTCGTCCACGGACTGTCGGTGTCGACCTGATTTGCGAAGTGCTCGAGGACAGCCTCGTCGTCGCCGAGTTCTGCTCGCTTGGCTTCGACGCGCTCGACCCACTCTGTGATGACTGTTCGGTACTCGTCGAGGAGGCCGTCGGTTTCCGAATCACCGAAATGGCCGTAGTACAGCGCTTTCGGGTCCAGTTCTTCGAGCATCTCGACGTCGGCGAGACAGCCCTCCAGGTCGAATCCCGGCGGTGGCGATGTCTCGTGGACACCCGGACGGTTTGGGACGTTGATGCCCGCCGCGTCGGCGGTGAACACACCATCGTTTTCGGGGTCGTAGAAGACCGTCTGGTGGAAGGCGTGGCCGGGGGCGTAGTGGACGTCGAGCGCGTGGTCACCCAACTCAACCGTGTCGCCGTCGGCCAGTTCGACGATGCGTTCCTCGGGAACGGGCTGTGGTTTGGCGTAGTACTCGATGCGGTCACCGACCACGTCTTTCGTGCCCGCCCAGATCTGTGCCGGGTCGACGAGAAACTGTGCGCCGCTCTCGTAGACACAGACATCGGCGTTCGGACAGGCCTCCGCGAGATAGCCGACGCCGCCGGCGTGGTCGAGATGGACGTGGGTCGGCGCGAGGACTTCAATTTCTGCGGGTTCGATGCCGAGTTCGTCCAGCGCGTCGAGAATCCACTCGTAGTTGCGGCCAGTCCCTGAGTCGATGATTGCGGGGCGGTCGTCGTCGAGGATGTAGACCGCGCCGTACTGTGGACTGCCGTACAGTTCGATGTCGACGCAGTACAGGTCCGTCGTCCCCTCGCTTGTCGCCTCGTAAATCTCCATACGATAGCTCCGCCGGCCCACTGAAAGTATCTTACTGCTCCTCGAACAGTCGCTCGACTCGGTCGAGCGTGTCGGCGTCGTTCGGTGCCAGCGTCTCGCGGCGACGAAGGAAGCGCGGAAACCGCAGGGCGTAGCCGGAGTCGTACTCCTCAGAGCGCTGTACTTCCTCGTACTCGACTTCAAGAACGACCTCCGGTCGGAGTTCGACCGAGCGGCCATCCTGTGAAACGATCAGTTCTTCGAGGCGGTCAGTCAGTGCGTCGAGTTCTTCGTCAGTGTAGCCAGTCGAGAGTCGCCCAACCTCTCGGAATTCCTCGGCCGAGTCGTCGTAACAGGCCAGATAGAGCCGCCCGAGCCAATCGCTCCGTCGACCCTCGCTGTACATCGCCCGCGAGACGACCAGGTCCAGCGGTTCCATCGTCGGCTTGACTTTCAGCATCCGGCCGACGCGAGTTCCAGGCTGGTAGGTTGCTGCTGGATTCTTGACCATCAGCCCCTCGTGGCCCGCGTCGAGCGCCTCGCGGTAGAGTTCGGTCACGGCTTCGTGCTGACCGGGTGCCTCCGCTTCGGGATCAATCTCGGCGCGGATAGTCCGGGAGCGTTCCAGCCCCGCCCGGGGTTCGTCAGGGCGAACAGCAACGTCATCGAACGTCGCGTCGAGGTGGTCGATTCGAGTCGAAAATGGCGTCTCGATGAGCGTCTCGCCGTCGTACAGACAGTCGAAGAGGTGGACCACAACAGGGACCTCGCGGGCCAGTTTCTCCACACCGTCCTCGCGCTTGATTCGCTGTGAGAATCGCTGGAATGGGACCGGTTCGCGGTCGTCGCCCTCGACTGTTTCGGGCGTGTAGCCGACGAGTTCGCCGTCGAGGATTGCTGACTCCGCAGTGACGCCTTCTCGAACGGCAGCAACTACGTCGGGAAACTGCTCGGTGATATCTTCCAGCCGTCGGGTGAACAGTCGAATCTCGTCGCCCTGCACGTGAATTTGGACGCGAGCGCCGTCGTATTTCACCTCACAGACTGCCTCGCCGTCGGTCGCTGCGCCGGCGAGTGCCTGCTCAAGTGACTCGCCTTTCTCGGCGAGCATCGCCTGCACTGGGCGAAACAACTGCACGTCGAGGTCGGCCAGTCCCTCGCGGCCGGAATCGCGGGCTGTCTGGGCGACGACGCGGTAGTCGTTGGTGACCTGATAGGCACGCTCGACGGCGTCGATTGCCTCGTCGCTGCCGTCGAGAAAGGCCACGGCGATGGCGTCGCGAATCGTCCCCTCGCCGACGCCGACGCGCATATGTCCGAGTGCGGTCCGGACGACGTACCGGGCTTCCTCTGGGTCGGCGTCCGAGAGCAGGCCCGCAATTTCGTCGATTCGGCGCTGCTGGCTCCCATCACCTTCGAAGGTAGTAATCTCACGTAGCGTGTCGTGGACTCGCTCGACGGTCAGCGGGTCAGAGAAGAGCGTCTGCTGAGTTCGGTGGTCGACAGCCCACGCGGCAACATCGCCGAGGTCACCAGTTTCGCGCCACTGGTCGCGCAACTCCGCGTCGGCGACGCCGGTCGACTTGGCGATGGCGTCGAGTGTGAGACTGGAGGAGACGCCGAGGTCATCGCGCTGGTGGGCAGCAAAGAGGCGGCCGCGGACGAGTTTTACAACGACCGGGAGGAGGTCACCGGCGTCGGCGAACGTCTCGGCGAGAATATCGCGTTTCTCGTTGTTCGAGTCCGTGCCGGCCAGTCGCTCGTAGACCCTGACGAGTTCGGCATATTCCATCAAGATAGAGTAGGGTAACAGCTGGCAAAAAGACCTCGCCGTAGCACCTATCTGTCAACGCTCAGTACGTGTACCCGTGAGTCAAAGAGGCGACTACCGAAGCCAGACTGACGGCTGGCCGTTTGGCCGCCAGCGCGCCCAGGCAGTCACGCAGCCGGTGTTTCAGAACTGGACGCGTGGACAGCAACTGGCGGCGGTGCGGCGACGACTCTGGTCGATTTTCGGGACCGGGCTGGTCGTCCTCGCAATCCAGTTCGTGCTCGCACCGGAGGGAATCACCGGTGTGCTAATTTCGCTGTGGGCGCTGCTCTCTGTGCCAATTGTCGCCGTCGTCGGCTGTCTGCTCGTCTTGCTCCGGAATCCCTCGGAGGCGCCCGGCGTCTGGTGGAGTAACTCCGTCCCCGCGACGATTGGCTTGCTCTCGCTGGCAGGACTGGTCTACACCGGTCGGTCGAGTCCGGTCGGTCGGGCAGCCTGGGAGTTGGTGCTCGGCGAGGACTACCCCGACACCGAGACCGACCAGTTCGGCGAGCAGGAGACAATCGACCTGAGCGCTGTCAGGCGGATTCGACGGTACGTCTACTACGCCATCGTCGGTTCGGCGGCACTCATCGTACTCGAACAGCTATTCGTTAACGACGTACTGGCGGTAGAGGGTGTCGAGTTCAGCGGTCCAGAACTGGCGCTTCTCGTCGCCGGTGCTGCGGTCGTTGGCGTCGTAATTGGCTTTTTTGCTGCCGTGTCCCGGTGGTGACCATCCGCACTCGTCGATGGTGTCTGAGAGTTCGCCGGGGCCTCCTCGCAGGGGCGCCGCCACGGGCTATAAATCCGTGCCGTCCGTGGACCGGGTATGATGGATATCACGCTCCCGGACGAACTCAGGGGCCACGTCGAGAACGAACTGGACGGACTCATCGAGCATATCGACCACTTCCAGGCGGAGTGGCTGGCACAGGCCGATATCGACCCCACCGACGACGAGGCCGTCGTCGGGTTCGCGCTAGGTGCGATGATGGTCGAGATGGAGCACTATCTCGACGAGGAGTACGGAGACGACGAGTCCGACGAGTACCTGCAGGAGGCGGCGAAAGTCGTCAAGAAACGGCGGTCTGAGATTCTGAGCGCGATTCGTGAGGAGAAGATGACCTGAAAGCGACCCGTAGGACGCGGCGACAACCGATCTGTCCCCTGATTCGACCACCCGACGTATGTTCGTGAGCGCCGTGCAAGAGACAGGGGATCTATCCAGCACGACACCGCCGATTGTCACTCTGAGTGTCATAACTGATTAATTGAGTTAAACTGTTGTTTAACAACCATCCAGAACATATCCAGACACGGGAGACAATACCTCACTTACGTAGACTCGGGTTGGCAATCGGCTCCAGTCTGTTGACCCCCACCGGGACCCAACCACTCCCCACCTGTCTCCCGTTCCCCCCTCATCGTCGCTTTTTCAGATACCAACGGAATCGATTCTTACCCTCGGTGGCTGTCCTGCAGACGAGTTGGCTGTGTGTTGTAGTGGGCAACGACATCGTCGGGTAGCGACTCGTCTCCGTCGAGAACACCCTCGCAAAAACACAATCACTACGTAGCCACCCACACACCACGACGTATGGAACTCGGTATTGTCGGACTCGGGCGGATGGGACAGATTGTCGCCGAGCGAGTCCTCGATGACGGTCACGACGTGGTCGCCTACGATGTCGACGCCGACGCAATCGACAGCGTCGCCGAGGCGGGCGCACGACCAGCAGAAACGTTGGACGAACTCGCCGAGAAACTGGGTGAGCACAAACGCGTCTGGCTGATGGTGCCCGCCGGCGACCCCGTCGATATGGCACTGGATGACCTGAGCGACTATCTCGACGAGGAGGATATCGTCATCGACGGTGGGAACTCCTACTTCGAGGATTCGGTCCGGCGAGCGGAATCGACCGACGCGGCCTATCTGGACTGTGGCACCAGCGGCGGGCCGGCCGGCGCAGAACTCGGCTTCTCGCTGATGGTCGGCGGTCCAGAGTGGGCCTACGACGAGTGTACACCAGCCTTCGACGCTGTCGCGACGGGTCCCGACGGTCACGACCGGATGGGCCCAAGCGGGTCGGGCCACTACGTGAAGATGGTCCACAACGGCGTCGAGTACGCGCTGATGCAGACCTACGGCGAGGGCTTCGAGTTGCTGCACAACGGCCGGTACGACCTCGATCTGGAGGCTGTTGCCCGGACGTGGAACAACGGCGCTGTCATCCGGTCGTGGCTGCTGGACCTCTGTGAGGAAGCCTTCCGCGAGGAGGGCAACGACCTCGGGACAGTAGCCGACCACATCGCCGGTGGGTCGACCGGGACGTGGACAGTGCAGGAGAGTCTCGAACAGGAGGTGCCGCTGCCGCTGATCTACCAGTCACTTTCGGAACGCTTCGCCAGCAGAGCAACCGGCGATGGTGAGGGACGACTCTCCCGACGGCTTGCGAATCGTCTGCGGTACGGCTTCGGTCGCCACGATATCGAGCGACTGTAACGGCGGTGCTGTTTTGCCCCTCGGGGGCGAGCATCGAACCATGATCCGAGGGTACGAAGACAAGGAACCAGAGATTGCAGAGTCAGCCTACGTGGACCCACAGGCAACGATTATCGGCGACGTGACGATTCGCGAGGACGCGACCATCCTGCCGGGCGCAGTGTTGCGCGGTGACGGCGGCGAAATTATTCTCGACGCGAAAGCAAACGTTCAGGACAACGTCACCATCCACGCCGACGAACCGACCAACAAAGTTCACCTCAAAGAAAACGCCGCGGTCGGACACAATGCAATTATCCACAACGCCACCATCGGCGAGCACTCGCTGGTCGGGATGCACGCGACGGTGCTCGACGACGCCGTGCTGGAGCCGTACAGTGCCGTAGGTGCAAAAACACTCGTCATGGAAGAGCAGCGAATTCCCTCCTACACGATGGCTGGCGGCCAACCGGCCGAGACGATCAAAGACGACATTCCAGAAGACAGTATGGTCTTTCAAGCCGCGGAGTTCTATGTCGAGCGAGCGAACGGCCTCGAAGCCGGCCGAATCATCGAGGAGTAATCAGGCTGGCGGTGCTCCAGTTGTGAGGTCACGACAGAGGGTATCGTCGACGAAGATGCGGCCATTGCCACGGATAGTGACCGAGTGGTCTGGGACCTCGAAGGAGAGTTCCCAGTTCGTGTGCTCGGAGGTGACCAGCGCCAGCATCGCGCCGGTATCGATGTGGTCTTGCAGCGAGTAGTCGATTTCCTGCGGTTCGCAGTCTGACGCCTCTGCGAGCGATTCGACGACGGCCGTGAGCACTTCCCTGCGTCGTGTCATGGATTCACCGTGTCGCCGTGGAAGTAACAGCCGTCGACGAGCTGGGGCGGAATCTTGTCGTACTCGTCGACAGCGAGCAGGACGCGTGAGAGTTCCTCGAACCGCGACCCGCGTGACACGCGAAACGGCTCCTCGTCCCACTCGATGAACGCCGCGTCTGTCATCATCGGGAGATGTTCGTGGAGCAGATTCGTCGTGAGCACTGCGGGGTCGAGTCGATACTCCGGAGAGTTTGCCGCCTCCGGCAGCGGCAGCGACTCTCCTGGGTCGGCTTCGATGAGCGAACCGACGAGTTGGCGCCTCGTACCGGACGCTAACGTCTGGTAGACGAGTCGCCACCGTTCGGCTAACTGTTCGACTGATGTCATACAGAGAACGTTGTCAGCCGATAATATAAATAGATATAGCAGTATGTACGAGAATTGAAAACACCCGCAGGCGGTCAGTCGTCGGCAGGTTCGGCAATGCCGTCGATTGAATCGAGTTCGAGGCCACCACCGATGGTACGGTTCGGGTACGGGATATCGATCCCTTCCTGGTCGAACCGTTGTTTGACTGTCGTGACGTATTCACCGCGGGTCTTGACGAAATCGGACCGACTCGGGTTCGAGATCCAGATACGCGACTGGAGACCAACTGAGGAGTCACCGAGTTCGACCAGTCGAACCGATGGCTCGGGGTCGCTGAGGATGCCTTTGTGGTTCTCGGCTTCTTCGATGATGATCTCGGTCGCTTTCTCGATGTCGTCGTCGTAGCCGATACCGAAGACGAACTTCAGTCGGAGTTCATCTTTGGCAACCGGGTTTTTGATCACATCGCTCATCAGTACGCCGTTGGGGACGGTCAGCAGTTCGTTGTCGAAGGTCCGGACCCGGGTGACGCGGAGGCTGATATCCTCGACGACACCGGAATTGTCGTTCCATTCGATCCAGTCACCGATGCGGAACGGTTTGTCGGTATAGATGAAGATGCCGGCGACGAAGTTTTTGATCACGTCCTGCAGCGCGAAACCGATAGCGAGTGTCGCGGCCGCGGCAATCGTGGCGACTGCCTGCAGGAAGTTCCCGAATCCGGCCGTCCCGAACGCGATAGACAGCGCAACGACGAAGATGAGGAACTTTTTGAGTTTCTGCAGGGGTCTGCGGGCGTGTTCGTCGAGCCCGCGGGCACGCATCACTCGCGTGACCAGCGGGCCAACAGTGGCTTGGCCGACGAAATATATGAAGAGGAAGACACCGGCGAAGACCAGAAACTGAGCGAGCGTCCCCGCGTAGGGGACACCGAACTGACCGAGTTGGTCGGCGACGGGACCGACCGAGGCGACGACGGGACTCACCGTTCTAGCACCGCGGTGTGCCCGCGCGTCTGGACCACAGTCGCGTTCGTCTGCTCAGCCAGTTCGGCCGCTAGTTCCTCCGCGTCCCCGTCCGCTCGGGCGGCACGATGGAACTTGATCTTGACAAACTCCTGGTCGGCGAGTTGGTCATTCAGTTCCTCAGTGACCGCGCTGGTGCCGCGCTTGCCCACCCAGACCGTGACGTCGAGATTGTGAATCCGCTGTTTCCGCGTGCTCATACTGTATGGCTTTCGCCGCTCAGGTAATTAAAAGTAGGCAAGTCGTCCGGGGCGTTACTGGCCGTCATAGGGATATCTGTCGTGTTCGCCACAGTCACAGGTAACGACGACGTGGCCGTCCTGCAGGCGCACCCGAGCGTTCGCCCCCGGACGAAGATACGCGTCACAGCGGTCGCAGGTGTACCGGACAAATCGTCGCGGCAACGCGAGACGATTCCGCTCGGCAATCCGGCGGGCGCGGCGGACGTACCGGCGGGCGCGTTCCTCGTCACCGTCAGCAGTCGCTGCCCGTGCGAGGTCGGTCAGCCGGTCGATACGTTCGGTCGCAATGCTCACAGCGGAGGTAGGCGGGTCCGGCGCATGAGCGTTGTGTCCGAGGACGCAGATTTTTATTGGGGAGTCACGTACCCACTCGCATGACGGCGCTTTCTTTCGACGAACACGGTGTCGATGTAGTCTACGAAGGGACGGAGTTTCGACTCGAAAAGACGCTCATCGAAGAAGCGATCGAAAAGGAGTATCCAGATGTAACTGACCACGAAGTACTCCAGATGATTGAAGAAAACCCCGCCCTCTCGGGCGAGCCGCAACGGATCGAAGAAATACTCGCGTAGCGACTTAGGCTTCGACGGAGTCGACGGCCTGCTCGGAGGCTTCCTGAACCTGGCTCTGGATTTCCTCGGCCTGACTCTGGATTTCGTCGACCTGCTCGGCAATCTCGTCAACTGCCTCGACGGACTGGTCTTCGAGTTCCTCGTGTGCGTCGAGCACCATGTCGAGCTGTTCTTTGAGGACGTCGAGATACTCCTCACTCATCTCGTCCATACTGTCGACGCCGCCTTCGACTTCTTCGGTGAGGTTCGCGAACAGTTCTTCGTGGTTGTCCAGCAGCGTCTCGTACTGCTCGTCGATGGAGTCTCGCAGTTCGACGACGGTGTCTTCCGTCCCTGGGATGTTCGCTTCAACAGCGTCGAGGATGCTGTTGACGATGTCGTGGTTGAATTCGACGGCACTGCGCTGGACCGATTCCGAGGTGCCGAGACTGTCGACAGCTGCCTCGCCGACGCGTTTCTGGAGGTCGACTGTCTGTTCGAGGGCGTCCTGACCCTGTTCGAGTGATTTCCGCTGCAGTTCGAAGGTCGCTTTGACGGGTTGGGTGTAGTCTACCATTGTATTAACATGTACGAGTGACACCTTTATAATACTTTCCTTCGGGGCCCACTCGATACCATTGAGTACCATAGTAGGGGTGTTCGCGTGGTAAATCGGGAGAGAACCTATATTTTCTACGTGGGAAGTGTCTGGACAAACGTTGTTATGATTCTGGTCAATAACGGAATCAGTAGGGGAATAAAAACAGAGATACACGCCTGAGAGTAGTGAATTTTTCAGTTTGGCCGGCAAAATTAAGTGCTACAACGAGAAATGGTTTGCTACGATGGAACAGTCAGATGTTCATGCTGAAACGAACCACGAGGTTCTGCGGGCCGGACTAGATGGGGCCACGGGGGACGTACTACTGGTGAATCCGACAGCGGAGACACTGGGTGCCGCCGTCGAAATGTATCGCGATAATGATTCGCTGCCACCGCTGAAGGTATTTGCGGACAGTCAGCCGCTGAAAGGGTTGACTGATGACTTCATCGTTGCGAGTGGAATTGCTGATCTGGTGGCCGAAGACCTGTTCGAGGTACGAACGCTCTCGACGGTGCCACGACACTCCCTGTTACTCACCGAGGGCGGTGTACTCTCGTTCGTCCAGGGAGCCACCTCCGTTGCCGGACTCCGGACGACCGAAGAATCGTTCGTCTCAGAGTTGTACGATGACTACAGCGACCGCTGGAGCGACGCCAAGGACTTCTCGCTGCGCACTCCACCACTCTCGCACGTGCGCGAGACGCTCGAAGCGGACATCGGCGCGGCCGCTGTCGAGGACTTCGACCGGATTCTCGATAGCCTCGAGGCGGCGATTGGCGACGGCGAGGGCCTCGATGAAGTGACTATCTCGCTACTTGTGGCGGCGAACAACGGCGAACTACTCTACGACATCAGCCGCTGGGGCGAAGATATCAGGCTGGCAAGCAAGGCCACCTTCTCGCGAAACAAGAATCTCCTCGAAGAAGCGGGACTCATCGACACCGAAAAGGTCCCAATCGATATTGGACGGCCGCGGCTTCGCTTGCTGCTTGGTGATAGCTCGCTGGAGTCAGCCTCGATCGAAGAAGTTGCCGAAGAGGCCGAGCAGCGACTCGGCGCGAACTGACCGAGTCGGTTCCACCTGTTTTTTGCCTCGGGTCGCCGTCGATGGAGTATGACAGTCGGGATCATCGGCTCGGGCCCTGCCGTCGTTGCCACGCAGGCGGCGCTGGTCGACGCCGACACCGAACAGATCGACGTGACAGCCCTTGGAACGGTCGAACTGGCCGTCGTCATCGGGACGGCCGGCGACCCACTCTTCTCGAAAGCGAACGAACAGGCACTCGGGAGTGACACGCCCTGGATTGCCGTCGAACTCGGCGGCGTTGGCGGTCTCGCCGTCGCGGACGCGTCGGTTACCTGTTTTGACCCCGACGGCGCCTGTTACGAATGTCTCAGCGGTCGCGTGGCAGCGAACTTGGACGGCCAGCCTGAGTCACGCGCGCCCGCGAGACGGACCGCCCGCTTCGCCGGAGCAATCGGCGGCCGAGAAGCCGCTCAGTTCCTCGACGGCGAAGCAATCGAGGGACGAGTAATTACACTGCCGTACCAACAGCGCCGGCTACTGGCGCTGCCGAACTGTGGCTGTGACCCGCGAGCACAGCGCAGTCTCGACCGCGAGGTCACAGAGCGAACCATCGACGACTCGCTGGCGCGGGCCGAACAGGGCCTCGACGAGACGATTGGAATCGTTCAACAAGTGGGGGAAGCCGAGTCGTTCCCGGTGCCGTACTACCTCGCACAGGGCTGTGAGACGGCTGGATTCAGCGACGCGAGCGCCGCCCGTGAGGCCGCCGGCGTCGACCCGGACTGGAACACCGCGTTCATGAAAGCACTCGGCGAGTCGATGGAGCGGTACTGCGCGGGCGTCTATCGAGCTGACGAATTGGACCACGCCGCACCAGAGACGCTCGACGACGCTGTTGGACCCTCGGCCTTTGTCTGTCGGGACGAGCCAGACCCATTGACACCAATCGAGTGGGTCCGAGGCGAACGACTGACCGACGGGGCCGAGCGCGCGCTGCCGGCGGAGTTCGTCCACTATCCGCCGCCGGAGAGCCGGTATCACCCGCCAGTGACGACTGGCCTCGGCCTCGGCAATTCGACAGTCGAGGCGCTGTTGTCTGGGTTGTACGAGGTTATCGAGCGTGACGCGATGATGCTCGCCTGGTACAGCAGTTTCGAGCCACTGGGGCTGGCGCTCGAGGGTGGTGAGTACGAGACGATGGTCAACCGAGCCGACTCTGAGGGCTACTCGGTCCAGACGCTGTTGCTGACCCAAGATGTTGACGTGCCAGTAGTCGCCGCTGCGGTCACCGGCGACGAGTGGCCACAACTGGCGCTCGGAACAGCCGCGAACCTCGACACGCGCGCGGCCGCCGAGTCCGCCTTGGCGGAAGCGCTCCAGAACTGGACGGAACTGCGCGGGATGGGTCCCGAGGAAGCCGCCGACGCCGCAGGCGCAATCGGCCGGTACGGAGCGGACCCCGGGCCCGCAGCGGAGTTCGTCGACCCTGAGACGACAGTCCCAGTCGATTCAGTCGGTCCGCCAGCGGTTCCGTCAGGAACGGCCGAACTTGACGCCGTCCTCGACCGACTCGGGGACGCTGGCCTCGACGCCTACGGCGCACGCCTCACGACGCGGGACGTTGCTGCCCTCGGATTCGAGGCTGTTCGGACCGTCGTCCCGACGGCACAGCCGCTGGCTTTTGGGTCGATGTACTTCGGTGACCGAGCGAGAACAGTTCCCGATGCCCTCGGATTCAGCGCTCGTCCCGACGCCGACCACCACCCGTTCCCCTAGATGCCGAACGCAAGGCGGATCATATCCCGCGTGCCGGGGCCGAGTCCGACCGCGACGATTGCGCCAAGGAGCATGATCGCAAAGCGAGGGCTCTCCTCGAAGAACTCTCTGTCGAACACCGAGAGAATCAACACTGGCACGACGAGTTTGATGAAGAAGAACGGCCAGCCAGTGCCGACGTAGACGCCAGCAATCTCGCTCCCGCTCTGGACAGCAGTCGTCGCGTCGATAATGAAGCGATTGAACGGGTGTTTTGCGGTGTACGTGCCAAGATTCCAGAGCTGTGACCAGTCGTTTGCGAGGACGTTCGCGATGCCGTCGATGGCGTGACCCCAGAGCACGACCAGCCCCATCAGTCCGGTGCCGGCGTTGATTTCGGGGCGGAACTGGTCGGCCCCCAGATAGGTCAGTACGGCCGCAGCGGTGGCGATTCCGAGTGAGATGACCAGCACGCTGCCGTGCAGCGTCATCCAGTCGTTCGTCTGGGAGAGATAGAGGAGATAGCCAAACGTGCCGGCAAGCCAGCCAGTTCCGATGATACCGAGCGGGTAGTGGAAGTTATCAGTGATGTCAGCGTGGACCAGCCACTTTGTAAACAGGAGAGAAGCCAGCGCAATCAGGAACACGGTGAAGTAAATAAACGGACTGATGAACGCGGCGCTGGCTGGGAACTCGATGGCGGGCACCTCGTTGGCGCGCTGGGCGGCAACGAAGGAATCCTCGACGACCCGCAGGGCCCCGCCAAAGAGCATGAACGGCACCAACGCGTAGAAAAAGCGGTTGTACGGTTCGAGCGTGAGGCGTTCAAGCAGGAGGTAGACGCCGCCGAGCATGAAGACAAGGATGAGGATGTAGCTAATCGTCGAGACGATGGTATAGCCGGGTTCGGCGACGAAGGCATTCTGTGCGTTGGCACAGGCGTTGGCTCCGCCCGAGATGACTTCGCCGCTGTCGCGCTGGTAGATGAGACAGTTCGCTCCCTGGGAGTCCGCCTCGACTGGCCCCCAGAAGTACCGCCAGAGAAAGCCGTAATAGACGCGCTCGGTGAACAGCACCGCCGCGGTGATGACAGTAACGACCCCGCCGAGGAAGGCGGTGAGCCAGGCCGCCTCGGGGCTGCGTCCGTACCGGTCGAGCAGTTCCATATCCGACAGGCGGAGGCGAACCCAATTGAGGATTCCGGTCTCCTGTCTCGGTCACACACGACCGTGGGTTACGACAGTGCCTGCCCTGCGGCGTCGAGAACAGTTTCGTGGCGAGTGTCGTTCGAGACAATCAGTTCGTCGTCGCCGTCGCTGAATCGCTCACCAGAGAGCGTCGTTGCGCGCCCGCCGGCACGGCGGACGAGGTGGACGCCAGCCAGCGAGTCCCACGCATTCGGCGGGTCGGGCATAATCGCCGCCTCCATCCCGCCGGCGGCGACCAGCGCGAGCAGCCCCTGAATGCAGCCAAAGCGCCGGGCGTCCCCAAAGTGCTCGGTGACCGCCCGAACGATTTCCGCTGGCGTATCCGGGTCACTGGTCGACCACCGGCCGGTCGTCCCGACGGCGAAGGCGTCCGGGTTGGTCTGCTCGCTGACGGTCATCGGCTCGTCGTTGCGAGAGACGCTCTCCGGCCCGGCGGTGTAGATGTCGGTCATCGACGGCATAGCTGTCGC
>JAQCNR010000167.1 GCA_028274925.1 Halovenus sp. | reverse complement strand
TCTGCTCGCAGCACAGGAGTACGCCCACCGCCACGGCGTGACGGGCGTCCACGATATCATCCGAGAACCGGTCGTCGCTCGGATGTTCCACGAACTCGACCGGGACGGCGACCTCTCTATCCGGGTTCGACTCAACTACGCTGCCGAGTTTCTCGACGCCATCGACGAACTTGGACTGGTCACCAACCACGGCACCGACCACCTCAGCGTCGGCGCGATCAAAGCCTTCGCTGACGGCAGTATTGGGAGCCGAACAGCCCGTCTTTCCGAGCCATACGCTGACGGTGACGGACGTGGCGAGTGGACAATCCCGCCGGCAGAACTTTCGGAACTGGTTAACCGTATCGACGACGCAGACCTGCAGGCGATGGTCCACGGTATCGGCGACGAAGCGCTCGACGCGCTGGTCGATTCCTATGAAGGTACTAGTCGAGAGCGCCACCGAATCGAACACGCCGAACTGCTCTCGGAGGAGCGACTAGAGGCAGTCGAAGCGAACGATATCGTCATTTCGGCCCAGCCAAACTTCCACAAGTGGGCCCGCGACGGCGGTCTGTACGACAACCGACTCGGCGAGCAACGCCGACGCCGGAGCAATCAGTTCAGACTGATGTTCGACGCCGGAATTCCGTTGGCCTTCGGCAGCGATTGCATGCCGATGGACCCACTGTTTGGCATCGAACAGGCTGTCACGGCCCCTGATGACACGCAGCGAATCGATACGACCGAAGCGGTTCGTGCTTACACGCAAGGTGGCGCGTACGCTGGCTTCGACGAGGACCGTCTCGGGACAATCAAACCGGGCAACTGCGCTGATCTGGTCGTCCTCGACCAGTCGCCGTGGGAGACAAACAGCATTGCTGACCTGACTGTCGAGCTGACAATCGTCGACGGCGCTGTCGTCTTCGAGCGTGGCCGGTCCAGCTAGCTAAATCAATACTGATATCGAAGGTCCGTAGTTTCTTATATCAAGAGGCGTACATTGACTCTATATGCTCGAGCCGCTGGTCCTCGCATACGTCGGTGACGAGACGCGGGGGCTCGATATCGTTCGCACCCTCGACCAGCGGCTTCACCGCCCCGTCCACCTTCTCACAACCACGCCCGCCGGCATTGCTGACCTCGTCGAGAGTTCGTTTCTCGACGCCGTCGTCTGCGGAATGCTCGACAGCGATGCCCTCCAACACGTTGTCGACGCCATCGCTGACGGAAACGCTGACATTCCGGTGTTCGACCTGAGCGGGTCGATTGCGGCTGTCCCGGATACGGTCGGGTTACACCAGATCTATCCCGGAGAGAGTCGTGCAGCGGCAGCCGACGAACTCGTCGGCCGAGTGCTGAGCGCTACCTCGCGACAGGACGAGACTCACCCGCGGACACTTGGCCAGTATCTCGCGCTGGATGCCAGCGATGTCGTGACAGACTGGGACCCACGCCTCGAATCGTGGACCGGCCGCTCTCCCGCTGAGGCCACCGGGGCGCGTCTCTGGGACCTTCTCCCCGACTGGCGGGAGACCGAACTACGAGAACTGTGTCACGAGGTTCGGGAAGTCGAGGACCCAACCACGACCGACCTCTATCACAACCCCACCGACGCGTGGCTGGACGTGCGTGCGGTTCCGCTCGACGGTGGTGGCGTCGAACTCTTCGTGCGCGATATCACCGATTACAAGCAGACCGAGCAGCTCGAAGGACCCAGCGAACGGTTCGAGGACACACTCGAACGAATCACAGACGCCTTTTTTGCCCTCGACAACGAGGACCGGTTCGTGCTGTTGAACAGTCGCGCGGAAGCTGTTCTCGATGTTGAGGAAGACGACGTAGCAGGGGTTCGCTTCTGGGACGCCTTTCCGGCGGCGATTTCGACCAGTTTCTACAGCAAGTTCACCGAGGCGATGCAAAGTCAGGAACCGACAAGCTTCGAGGAACACTACCGGCCACGGGACCGCTGGTTCGAGGTCAACGCCTATCCCTCTGAGGAGGGCCTGTCGGTGTTCCTGCGGGACGTAACTGAGCAGGTCCAACTCCAGCAGAAACTCGAATCGCTGCACGACCTGACTCGGGAACTCATCGTCGCCGAGTCCGACACGGAAATCGGCGACGGGACTATCGAGGCCACCGAGGAGATTCTTGACTTCCAGTTAGCAGTCGTCTGGCGGTACAACGACGCAACAGACAAAC
>JAQCNR010000263.1 GCA_028274925.1 Halovenus sp. | reverse complement strand
TGATCACGAAGAAGTTTGTGAGACTCATCGAAGCAAACGACAGGTCGATCTGGGTCGTACGGTTCGTGGTAGAGATCAAGCACCCGTTCCATGCGGTAGACGAACTCTGCGTCGTGTTCTGGCGGGATTACCCACTGTTTGGATCGATGGGGTTTGAGTTCGTTTTCTTTAGAGTTTGACGAACCGTTTCGTGCGAAACCGACTCGATATCGGTTTCGTCGAGATTTTCGAACTTCTCAGCAAGGACACGGAGACTCCAGCGGGAGTGTCCGTCTGGCGGTTCAGAACAGGCGAGCCGAATAAGATAGGCTTCGTCACGGCCGTCAAGTTTCGTCTCGTAGTCGCGGTCAGGATCTTTGCGTTCAATAGCTTCAATCCGGTCGCGTTCGTGGAATTTTTTGCGTATTCGCCATGCGGTTGAGCGGCTACAGTCGAGTGCCTCGGCAGTCGCCGAGCCACTCTCCCCCTCGTCAGCTTTCAGCAAGATACGCGCACGTGTGATCTTCTGTGCGCTGTGTCTGCCGTAGGAGACGATCGACTCCAGCTTTTCACGTTCCTGTTCTGTAAGATTGATGGGATAATCGGTCTCTCCCATAGCTAACCTGGTCTTCGTACTCCAGAACAGTATGTCTTAGCTTATCGTTGACAGCGCACTAGTGAGTGCTGTACGATAGGTCGGAGTACTACAAGTCCGACGAGCGTGCGCAGGAAGCCTGGCAAGAAGGGTTCAAAAAAAGCGCAGCAGTTTGGACGACGAATGCACAATCCTAACGATAGGTCAAACGCGCCAGGTTCTCTCGACGCTGATTTGTGCGTGGTTTCCAGAGGGAGAGCGCCCGTCACTGCCGGTGACGGGCAAGTGGGACAGCATCAAGTTGCTTGGTGCGGTGAGTGACGCTGGTGATACTGTCAGACACAAGTACGTGGATACACGTAACGGAAATATGCCGTCACCGGCTTGCTCCTGCCGAACAGACCACCAAACGGTTGCCTCGCTTGTGTCCGACAGTTGAGACGTTCTTTCTGCCCTGCGAGGAGAACTTCAACAGCGACACAACGATTCGATTGCTAGATGCTCTCCAGACAGAATTCGGCGAGAAAATCTGCGTCGTACTCGATAACGCATCGTATTTCACGGCCAACGTAGTGCAGGAGTTCGTTGAAGACACACCAATCGAATTGTGTTACCTTCCGCGGGGTTCACCGGAGCTGAACCCAACAGAAGAGTGCTGGCGAAAGCTCAATCAAGCTCTCGGAAACCAAATATTTAAGAATATTGATAAGTTTTAGGATGCTTCTCTCTCAGCACTCGAAGATCTTGACCCTCCGCAACTGTCCACGTATCTATGTCTGTGAGTATCAATCGAGCCGTGCTGGAGCGACGCCGGTTCGTCGTTTGCGGTCGAGACAGTCAGAAAACCGCACGACCCGACTGGGGCACACCGAGATTTCTCGGTGGGATAGCGAAGTGGCCTAACGCACCTGCCTCGAGAGCAGGTGTCCGAGAGGACTCCTCCGCCCCCGCAAATAAGCGGATTTGGACCTTCTACCATCATCTTAGTTTACCCGTAAAAATAAAACGGGTGGTTCGTTGAGACAATACATACACCAGCAGAGTTGAACAATTCCGTCGATTACACTTAAATACCCTGTTGCACGTTCAAAATTAATTCACCGAATGACGCAGTCGGACCAGAATCTGGCCCAGCAGTGACGAGTCAGACTCAGATATCACGTTTAATCTGATAGGTCTTGCTGAATAAGCCGGTATTCTACCCTGATTAATCAGAATTCAATCACAAATACGGGCCGCCTGAGAGCGATGCCTCTCAGGCGGCGGCATCCGCGCGGGTACCCGAACCGGTCAGATGAGTCGGCTTGGGGATCGCATTGTGGTCTTTCAGATACTGACGAACGACATCTTCATGAGTCTCTGCCGTGTCGTTGCCAGTGTCGGATCTGCTGGTTGCCATACTATCGATCCGACTTCCAACATAGAAAAGCTGACTACTTCTATCGCTAGTGAGTGCTGTACGATAGGTCTGCGCTAATTTTGAAACCGTGCAACGGGCTATAGAACGGATGCTCGGGGTCCTGTCCGACCACCCGACTCCTCAGCCTCGACTGGTTCAGCATGGGGATCCTCGCGACGGGACTCCCGCTCGCGCTCCAGAACTTCGGTCCCTGGTTCGGGATGAACGCTGTCCTCGTCGCAGGACTGTTCGGCGTTCCCCGGTTTCTCGCGCCCGAACGAGCGGGTCCAGTCAAACTCCTCGCTATCGGGGCGGGGCCGGTCCTCTTTCTCTACGCGCACTACGGAGGGGCGGTCCCTGCGGTGCCCGACCCCGTCTCGGTTCTCGGCCCGGTCGCGACGTTCACGCTCATTCCGGGACGACAGAGTGGCTGTTTCGGGCGGTCAACAGCGTCGTCTTCGGCCCGTTCGCCGTGGGAGGGGTAGGCCTGTTGCTGAACCGGTTCCTGACGCGACCGGAACTCACCGACATCACGCTCGTTCACTACGCCCTGCCCCGGCGTGACCCCGACACGGTCGTCCTGACCAGCGCCGCGTTCGGGACCGCCTTCTACCTCGGCGTCGTCTTCGCGCTGACCGGCCGGCTCGTGGTCGCGAAGTGAACGTGCGGCGGAGTCGACAGGAGTTACCGGCGAGTTACCGGGTCACACACGGTTCAAGCGCCGTTAAATACTGCTATGACGACACTCCAGACGAACCATGTCAGATGGAACCGCATCGGTCGGGATCGCCCGTCGTCCCGCCGAGGACATCGAAGCGACCGTTTCGAGTATCAAAACGATGCTGAAGATCGGCGCCGCCTTCGCCGTCGTCGGCTACCTGCTGACCGGGAGCGCCCTGTTTTTCGAACTGACGCAGTTCCACCCGCTGCTGGACGACTTCTTCAGTACGTACACGCAGACGAGTCTCGCGGGTGGCGGTCCGGAGCGGTCCGGGGCCGTCAACGGCGCGCTGGCGAGCATCCACAAGTGGCTGTCGACGCTGCTGTGGCTGAAACTCGGCGGTATCGCACACATCCTGCTGGGTATCTTCGTCGCGCTGGCGGCCATCGTCCGTGCGCTCTCACTGATGCCCCACCGGCTCAGCTACGAGATGGAACGCACCCAGGGCTGACCGGGTAACGGATACCGTCCCCGCGTTGCCGGACCCTGTGGGCCGAACCCCTTCTGTCCGATCTTTCGTGCTACACTCGAGGACGAGAGGGAGCGGAGACGACGAACTGTCCGGGACTCACTTGACCGTTACCGGATAACGCGCGTCTCAATCGAGTATTTAAGCCACTGGAGCGTCAGAAGCGATATGGCCAGCACCGACGTATCGGCCACTGAGCCGCCTCGCGAGGACGCGATTCCCGAGACCTACGCGGTCCGGGTCACCGACGAACACGTTCACGTCTGGGAGTACCGCGCGACTGTCCGCGAACCGGACGGGACCTGGCAGTTCGTCGAGACACTCGAGCGCGAGGACGACCCGCGCCTCTCGCTCGACTACGCGGAGTTCACCACCGGCACGGCCGACGGGCACTGGGTGTACAGCCGGGACTACGGCTGCGAACTCGACTGTGACTGATACGGTCGGTTGTAACTGTGTACCGGTAATTCGCCAGGCGTTCCGGCGAATTCCGGAACTGACTTACAACCGACCGTATGATACGGCCAGTCGGTCCCGTTTTCGACGCGGCGTGCGACGGCTGGCCGATTCCCGGTTCGAGGCGGCCACTGTGTGTCGACAGACGCCAGTGACAGCTAGCAGGGCGCCTGTCCGCCAGGAGACGACGGTCCGTGCGCAACCGGTCACCTCTCACCGAAACAGAAGTTTTTATTTGACTGCCAGCCAGTAGTCAGTACCGTCATGCCCTCCACCGTAGCCGCGCTTGTGACTGACCCGAACAGCTTCTTTCGGGACCGGCGCGACGCGCCGTCGTTTGCGGGACCAGTGCTGATAATCACGCTGATAGCGATACTGGGAGTTATCTCGTCGGTCATCTCGATCCGCGGGACCGCGGGGGTGATGAGTCAGATGATCTCCGACGCCGATGCCGGACAAAGCGTACAGACGCTCTTCCAGGCGTTCCAGCTGGTCGGTGTCGTCATCGGGTTCGTCGCGACGTACGTCATCTGGGTGGTCTGGACCGGCATCTTCTACGGCGTCAGCGCAGTCTTCGACGGCTCCGGGAGCTTCACGACGACGCTCAAACTTGTCGGCTGGGGGTTCGTCCCGAGCGTCGCCGGGTCGCTGGTCAGCCTGTTCATCACCGTCTACCGGTTCGAGGTCCGCGGGTTCGACGTGCCGACGGACGCTGGACCCCAGGCGGCACAGCAGTTCAGCCAGCAGATCAGCAGCGGGCCGCTCGTCGCGCTGTCGGCGGTACTCGGGCTGGTCTTTACCCTCTGGGCGGGACTGCTCTGGACGTTCCCAGTCAAACACGCCCGGCAGGTCACGACCCGTAACGCGGCGGTAGCCGTCGCCGTTCCCGTGCTGTTCGGACTCGTCGGGTCGCTGTGGGGAGTCGTCACCGCCCTCGGTCTCCTGTGACGATGAACGGAAACCGAACACTCGCGCTGGTCGTGGTCCTCGCACTCGCGGCCGTGCCCGGCCTCGCTGCCGCGGAGATGCAAATATCGGTCTCGGAGGTCGAGGTTTCGCCGTCCAGCCCGGTCACCGGTGACGAGGTCATCTTCCGGGTGACGGTCGAGAATCTCGAGACGAACGACGCCGGGTACCGCATCGACAGAGTCGTCCTCGAGGAGACAGACAGGAACCCCCAAGAGTACACCGATACGGACGACCTCGGGACGCTCCCTGTCGGACAGTCAAAGCGGGTCCCGCTCTCGACTACCTTCGAGAACGAGGGCACCAAGGACCTCCGCGTGCGGGTGTACGGCCGCTCGGTGACAACTGGCCAGCGGACGGTCGCCCAACAGCCGGTCGCGGTTCGGGTACGCGACAACGAGCCGCTGGTCGACATCGACGCCAACGACACGGCGGTGGGAGTCGACAACGCCGGGAGCGTGACGGTCGCCAACACCCTCGGCTCGCCCATCGAGGACGTCGAACTCCGAATCGACGGGGCGGACGTCGCAGTCACGAACCGCCGGGAGGTGCTGACGGGCATCGAGAGCGACGGGTCCCAGACGGTCGACTTCCGCTACCGCCCGCAGTCGACCG
>JAQCNR010000250.1 GCA_028274925.1 Halovenus sp. | reverse complement strand
AACTAGAAAGAGAGGAGTCCAAACAGCGACGGGAATTGCTCCGGTTAGCGAAAGAAAATCCGGAGTTGCTGGATGCGATTGAAGAGATCGAACCGCTAATTGAAATTCTGGGTGGTGATGCTGATGTTATCAAGACGGCACAGGAGTTTGTGGAGGCGACGGAGTAATCGCTTAATTGACGCCGTTACGATTGTTGTGCAGCATGGGGCCGGTGCGTGATTGGGTATATAAAAAGTATTTTGACGATTAACTGATAGTTGATGGATTACGATGGTCGTGTTTTCGTTACGCGTGTTTTTGTTTCTCACCAACAAAGCCACTATATCTGCAGAGTACTCAATTACGCTATGAGTATCAATGCGTTCAGCCGGCAGGAAACGTCGTCGCTCAAACTCAGAATTGACCAGATTGTCACACAGGCAACCGAAACGGGCGACGAGCGTGAGACTCTGTACTGTACCGACGCTGATGGAGTCCAGAGTCGGGTTGAGAGTACTGTCTCACCGCAAAGTGACTCACCCAACTGGCAGCGCGGACAGTGGTACGAATTCAGCGATGTCTCCCAAACTGACAGCTATACCGGTGCTGAGTTCCGGTTCACACCGACTGAACAGTCTCACAGTCGCATGGAACCGCTGACGATAACGTCGCCCGAGACGCACGCATCAGCACCACGCGCGGTCCCGCGACTCGGTGGCCAGTCTGACTGCCTCGGGCTGACGGTCGTTGCCGTGCCGACCGATGAAAAGACGGCTGTCTCTCCAGGCGCTCCCGAGAGCTACGAACTAACGGCAGTCTGTCTCCAAGAGTTCAACAGCGCGACAGCACCCACCGTCTACCATCGCGAGGCTCAGAGTAGCCACGATGAGCGGCTCCTGCTCGAGCACGTGTTCGCGGATGTAGCAGAGACAGACGCCGAAACGATAGTGGCGTGGCAAAGCGGGCGTGTCGTTGCATTGCTCGTTTCCCGTCATCGACATCTCAAAGACGGTGATGTATTGACTCGTGACAGCGCCGACGTGTTTGATGGGGTCTTCCATGCGGACTTAGCACGTCTTGGCGCCCGGCACAGCCATGATGACCCCATCGAGACTGCGCAGTCACTCGGACTGTCAGCAGCGTATCCGCGATTCGACCCAGATGCGCTCGGGAGCGCCCCAAGCGAGTGGCGCGCAGACTGGGCTCTCGGGCAGACATCGCTATCGACTCGTACAGATACTCGATTTACCGAACGAGATTACCACGCGCTCATTGACGCGTATCTCACCGACGACACCACGACTCCCGAGGCAGTAGCAGCCTGTCTCAAGAACTTTGCCAGCGCACCATTGGAGCCACTCCAGTCTGTCAGCAATCACGAGATTGCAGCTCGACTCGGCTGTCCACAGCTGGGCAAAAACAGCTCCGTCTAACTTGAAACGAGACTGTAGCTAATCTCGCTCGGCACGGCGAGTTTACTAACGGGGGCACTAAAGAGTCGACAGCCTCAGTTCCGTGGAACCGGGATATGACGCCGAGAGAGCTCATGTTGCTCATCTGCAGCTTGGCTGGTGGTACTGGGACGACGGGGACACTGTACGAACCAGACGAGACTCCGCCGTCGTACAGTGGCGCGCCGGTAGTGCCAGCCCCGTACGTGTGGGTTTGTGACGGGTTCTACCGAGTGGAGTCCGGTGGGCAGAAGCTCGAAACCGATCAGGACACGATACGAGTTGCCTTCGAGCGACCGACAGTGCGCGGATTCGCCGGACCACAGGAGGCTATTGCCACGGCCAAGTCCCACATCCGCGACCAGTTTGTCCGCATCGGAATACAGGCCGACCCGGATTTCTACATCGACACACCGGCACGAGCCAGTCACGTTCAGACGGAGTCCAGTCCGGGCAAGTCCTGAATGTGCCGCTGTGAAGGCGTCACCCACGTCGCTGCGGTTGAGAACTGGGTATTTAATCGGCGCCCTGTACCCCACGAGTGATATCTAAAAGCGCAACGGCAGCTACTTCTACTCGTCAACTTCGGTGATGTTCTCAACGAGTTGCTTCCCGACAGACCGCGTGTCGCCGTCTGGAAGCTCCAGATTATACATACTTCCAAAGTCATCGTATCCGCTGACGGTCAGCGTCCGGTCGTCACCATCGGTGAGAGCGTGCGGTTCGGCGAACTCCACAATGTGTTGTGCCATTGTGGCTCTACGTACGCTCTGAACTGATAATAATTGTCGGTTACTGAGCAAGAGACCGAGCGGACCGGATTGCCGTGATGGGGGGCTCGTATGGCGGGTATTCAACGAATATGCAGATGTTGAACTATCCCGAATTATACGCGGCAGGAATCAGCCAAGTTGGTATCACGGACCTCACAGCGCTCTACGAAGAGTCAATGCCTCACTTCAAAACCGCGCTAGAGCGACATCTTGGCAGTCCTAAAGAGAACGAAGCGCTGTACAAGGACCGCTCACCAGTCACGCACGTCGAAAATCTCGCCGCTCCGCTCTCCATTATCCACGGCGTCAACGACCCACGTTGTCCGATTTCGCAAGCTCGTCTGTTCCGTGATGCTCTCTTCGAAGAGGGGTATAACGAGGGCGAAGACGGTGATTTTGAGTACAACGAACTTGGCGAAGAGGGCCACGGCTCAACTGACATCGACAACAAAATCCGCTCATTTGAACTCGTTGCCGACTTTCTTGAGCGGCGGATGCCGGCCGAAGAACCTGCTGAGCATAGCGACTGACCGCTGCAATGGGCTATGACTGACTACTGAGAACATCGGACGTTGAATCGACTGCTGGAGTCTGCGCAATAATGAGCAAAAAGGTAAATGAGAGAACTAACCCAGGGAATGGTATTGGACCGAGCGGCTCTGTGTGCCCTGATTGACCCCGTCGTCCTCGGGTGGTATCCAACCTTCCAGAATTTGCTGTCACAGAAATATGCCTGTTGAGGCTCAGGATGCCGTTACAGCAACTGCTCGCCAGAGCACGATTGAATCACCGAGCGTTGGCCACTGGAGTATTATTCGAGATTGAGAGAAGTGGTGAGTTGCTGTTGCGTATCGAGCCCTGTGTGGAACCGGTCAATGATCTTTGCCTGATGCTCCTGACAGGCAAGAATGGCAACTGCTCCGTCTTGTACGGGGACTACAACATGATCTGTCGTATGAGGAGCAAGGCGGCAACTGGGACAGGTGATACCGCCCGCTGGGTAATGGTCTAATATTTCAGCCGTGGTGTCAGTCGTAAGCCCACAGACAGACCTGAACTGCTCGAGATGCTGCGTACACCCAATAAGTGGCAGTCTGAGCTGTTCCACTATGAGGAAGGAAAACGCACCGCCGTTAGCGTGAAGCGCAGACTCACACGCGTCACACTGGATAGGTGGCTGACGAGAGAAGTCGTCCCTCTGTTGTTGGGAGGAGTCTGTTGGAGACATGCTGTTTGTAAAATAGTATAGGGTCGTCACACGGGTAAATTATGGGAAGAGATTGGTATTGCGAACAGTCTGGTAAAATTGGTACGCAGACTGTCCGAGCCATGTTAGCGGAGTATGTCTCTATGTTCCGCGTGCTGCCGATGACAATATCCTGTCAATTCTCCAAACTCGTACAGGATGGAACGCGCAAATTTTGAGGGGGTGCTGATTGGATTGAGGTCGTGGTACTGGGTCAATGGGAGGAAGACACAAATCGAATCAACGAGGACAGAGCAAGATTCTACAAACTGGCTCCGATGGAACGCGAGTTCAGGATGTGAGAACGATTTTGCCCAGAAAGCTCTCCTCCATGATCGCTCGGTGGGCCTCCGCAGCGTCCGCTCTCGTCGAACAACGGCGCCGATGACCGGTTTATTCAGAATCGATGTTGCACTCTCGAGGGTGAGCGACGATATCTGCTCCCTCGACTGAGCGGACATGAGCTGTTTGGCCGTCTGGTTAATACTCCGGAGTTTCGTCTCGACGGCCGCCCTCGAAAGCTCGTGGCTAATCTACTGGACCAGTAGTTCCACGAACGTGCGCTCCGTGTCGGTAAATTCGTGGTCACGTCGCGTTTCATCGGCAAAGCAGAGCGCCCCGTACTGTTCACCATTGACAGTGACACTCCCCCCGATATAACAGCCGAGGTCGAACCGTTCGTAGGCCGGGTCGTCTTCCCACCCCTCAGCAGCGGCGTTTTGCACAGTTAGTGGCCTCGGCTGCTCGATGGTTTTCCGGCAGTACGTCTCTGATGTTGGGGCTGAAGCCCCGGGCTGAATCTCGGTATGGTCGCCAATAGCCTGCACGACGTGTTGTGTGTCGTTGTCAATTCGATTTAAAAAGGCATACGGGAGCCCAAGCCGTTCGGCCCCTAGTTCCAGCAGTGCTTTGAGTTTGGCCTCGAAGTCACGGTCGGTATCCGAGGCGATACTGGTGAGTTCCCGGAGTGACTGTTCGCTCTCTCGAAGCGAGGTTTCGAATCGTTTCTGTTCGGTGATGTCGATCAGGTAGCCGAGATAGTGCGAAATTTCGCCATCAGTTCGGATGATCTTGGTGTTATCCGTGACCCACCGGACATCGCCGTCGTTCGTCACCATTCGGTACGGTTCGTGACTGAATCGGTCTGTCGTCTCGTCACTCTGTGCCTCCACCTCGCTGGCAACGCGCTCTAAGTCATCGTCGTGAACCAGCTCGGTGTACGGGACCTCCCCGGATGTAAGTGTTCTGACGTGTAGCCAAAGGTCTCTGCGACGTTCTCGGAGACGTATTCGACTGGCCAGCCGTCGTCGCTTTGCCATTTGAAGACCACCGCGGGACCCTCGGCAAACATATCTCGCTCCTCTTCGAGAGACAGTTTCGACTCTTTCTGTTCGGTGATGTCCAGATGAATCCCGACCGCACGCGCGGGGCTGCCGTCCTCGTCACGGTCGACAACCTTGCCGACATCTCTGATCCACCGCCAATCGCCACCTTTGGTTTGCATCCGGTGTTCACAGTCGTACAGCTCGGTTTCACCCGCGATGTGAGCGTCGAGTTGCGCTTCGACATCCGGCATGTCCGCAGGGTGCACCCGGTCTTCCCACGTTTCGATTCGTGGGTCGAGTTCATCCAGCGAGAAGCCGAGTATCGATGCCCACTGTTCGTTGAAGGTGACGGCGTCGGTCTCCATATCCCAGTCCCAGACGCCGAGGTTCGCGCCCTCGACGGCCAGGTCGAGCCGTTCTTTCACTTCCCGGAGCTCTGCCTCGCGTTCATACCGTTCGGTGATATCTTGGACGATGCCAACGGCTCCAGTCACGACCCCTTCCTCGTCACGCTGGGGGTCGCCGACCGCGCGGACCCACCGGGTGTGGCCTTCTGCAGTGACGATTCGGAGTTCGAGGTCGTACGATTCCCCTTCGGCCACGAGTCGGTCGAAGGCGGCTTCAATCTCGGCTTTGTCCTCAGGGTGATAAAAGCTCAATCCGTCTTCGAGTTTGACCGATCTATCTGTTGGTAGCTCGTGAATCCGATAGACCTCGTTGGTCCAGCGAACCGACTCCGTTTCGAGATCGACCTCCCAGCCGCCGATAGCGGCACTCTCTTGGGCCTTTTCGACAAACTCCCGGCTCCGTTTGAGCTCCGCTTCGCGCTGATTCCGCTCGGAGATATCTCGAGAGACAGCGACATATCGGGTGTTATCACCGATGTCGAGTTTGTTCACCCACACTTCGACGGGGAACGTCTCGCCGTTCTGTCGACGGTGTTCGCCCTCGACTTTGAGTGTCTCGTTTGGCCTCATCTCCGCCCAGATGGCGACGAGTTCCGAACGGTCGATGCCTGCCTCGAATTCGGCGACATTCATCGATGTGAGCGTCTCTCGGTCGTAACCAAGGGATTCGACGGTAGTCTCGTTGACATCGAGAACAGCTCCGTCGGCATCGTGGATGACAATGCTGTCCGGGGAGTTATCGAACAGTGCTCGAATCTGACTTCGTTGCTGCTGGAGTTCCGCTTCGCGTTGTTTTTGTGCGGTTATAGCCCTATTCGTACAGATCAACTCACCGCTGTCCAACAGCGCGAGACCGATGTCCTGATGAACGGGGGTCCCATCCCGTTTTTGACCGACAGTTTCGCCACGCCACGACCCCGTGTCAACGAGTTCCGGAAACACTTCGGCCTCCAGTCGCTCGGTCTCGTCGTCGCCGTAGAGGTCACGCCACTCGCAGCCGAGCAACTCCTCGGGGTTGTACTCGAAGATATCGGCGTGGGCCTGATTCATGTAGACGTAC
>JAQCNR010000241.1 GCA_028274925.1 Halovenus sp. | reverse complement strand
ACTCGCGGCCGTCGTTGAGCGGGTCGTCGGAGATATCGACAGCGAGTACCCCAACGTCGAGGTGACGACAGCAGTGTCCGAGACGACCGAAGTCAGCGCGAGCGAGCGGGTTCTCGAAACAGTGCTTCGCGAACTGCTCGAAAACGCTGCAAAACACAACGACGCCGACGAGCCCTACGTCGTCGTCTCCGCTGAGTCGGAGGTCGGAACGGTCACCCTCGCCGTCTCCGACAACGGTCCCGGCGTGCCGGACCACGAACGAACTGTTCTCGACGCCGAGGGCGAGGACCAACTCCAGCACGGGAGTGGCCTCGGACTCTGGGCGGTGCAGTGGGGTGTCACCAAACTGGGCGGCAGTCTCGCTATCAGCGACAACGCCCCCCGCGGGACGACGGTGACCGTGGGGGTGCCCGAGCGAGGGGCGGCCGGAACCGAACTGGAGTCTGCGGCCGCCGAGCAAGCCGAGAGCTAACCCGGCCAATTCTAGACGGAGTTGGGGTGTAGTTTGAAAAATACGTTTAGTGTTTCGAGCCATTCGCACGTGTATGGATGGCAGAAACGAGCGAACACGACGAGCGGTTCTGGGGGCGACGGCGGGACTGGTGGCTGGAGTGGCTGGCTGTCTCGGCGGCGACAACGCGACCCCCTCGAAATCAGAGCCAGACGGCGGCCTGACGAGTGACTCGGCCGAGCCACCGACGTGGCTGACAGCGACGCTGACCGACGTGACCACCGACGAGGAGTTCACGATTCTCGACGCCGACCGGCCGACAGTGATGCACACCTTCGAGACGTGGTGTCCGAAGTGCAGGGACCAGCAGAAGAAACTCAATGACCTCTACAAACGCCGTGGCGACGAACTGCAGATGGTTGATTTGAACATCGACTCGAATTTCAGTCCCGAGGAGATGCGCGCCTACGCGGAGCGCAACGGCTACGAGTGGCGATTCGGTATCGCATCAAACGCGGTGATGGGGAGCCTGACCGAGGACTTCGGGCAGGAGGTAGCAATCGCGCCACAGGCGCCAGTTATCGTCGTCTGTCCAGACGGCGCGGCATACGAACTTGGCAAGGGCGACCAAGCCGACGAGATTTCCTCGGCTATCGACGACGTGTGTCAATGAGCCTCAATGGGTTCGCCCAACACTTCGTCCTCGGCGTGTTGACGCCGTTGACGGCCGTCTGTGTCATCCCACTCTATCCCGGCTTTATCGCCTTTCTCGCGAGTGCAGGCGACGGCGGGCGCCGCCGCCCGGCCGCGCTGCTTGGCCTGCTTGTCGTGGCTGGCGTCGTCACGTTCATGGCCACAATCGGAGTCGTGTACTCGCTGGTGCTCGGGTCGGCAGTCAACGACGCTATCAGGACGTTCTCGCCGATTGCGTTCTGGCTGCTGGCAGGGGTTGGCCTCGTCATGTTCGTCAACCCGGCGCTGTTCAGTCGACTGCCGACTACTGACCCGCCACAGTCGCGCTATCCCGCGGTGAGTGCGTTCAGTTACGGCTTCTTTTTCGGTGCGATTGTCGTGCCCTGCAACCCCGGACTGATTGCGGCGTTTTTCACCACGACACCGATTCTGTACGACACGCAACTCCAGAATATGATTGGCTTTCTCTCCTTTGGCCTCGGGATGGGGACGCCCCTGCTGGCGTTTGCGCTGGTGTCAGATTCGCTCGGCCAGCGACTCACCAGGTGGCTCGGGGCCCACAACACGCTGGTCTACCGAGCAACGGGGACGATACTGCTCGGTGTCTCGGCGTACTATCTGGCCTTCGTGATTTC
>JAQCNR010000162.1 GCA_028274925.1 Halovenus sp. | reverse complement strand
GATTAGGTCTGCCATACAGGCGAGCTTTTTCGAGGATAGTTTATAAGTTTTCCCGTTTCTCTCCGGTTTCGCCGCCTGTGCGGCCTGTTTCGCCGGTGATTTCTGCCGACGAGGGGTGTGAGCGAATCGACAGGGCCGAGTGGACGGGGTTCTTCCCCACGATATGCGCGATCTGCTCGACGCGGTGGCCGCGGGCGACATTACTCCTGAGGCCGCTGAAGCACAGCTCCGCGGGTACGTCACCAGCGACGCTGGCCGGTTCGATACCGCCAGAATACACCGAGCGGGCGTCCCCGAAACTGTGCTGGCCGCTGGCAAGACTCCCGCAGAGGTCCAGACACTTGTCGAGACGAGTCTCGCCGGGACGGGCCGGGCAATTGTCACGCGGGCGGACGCGACGGTAACGGCGGCGCTCGAAGACCGGTATACCGAGGACGCCGAGATAGCAATGACGGTCAATGACCGTGCACAGACAGCCGTCCTCAAGACTGACGAGTTCGAGACTCCAGAGTTAAACGCAACTGTCGGCGTCGTTACCGCCGGCACATCAGACGCGATGCCCGCCGGCGAGGCAGAGACGATTCTTCGAGAGATGGGTGCGACTGTCTCCCGAACCGACGATATCGGTGTCGCCTCACTGGACCGGACGCTCGACCAGGTACCACAGCTCCGTGAGCAAGACGTACTCATCGTCGCGGCCGGACGCGAGGGTGCACTCCCCACCGTGCTGGCTGGCCTCGTTGATGTGCCGATTATTGGGCTCCCAATCTCGACTGGCTACGGCCACGCCGGTGAGGGCGAGGCAGCACTCTCGGGAATGCTACAGTCCTGTACGGCGATGAGCGTCGTCAACATCGACGCGGGGTTCACCGCCGGTGTGCAGGCCGGATTGATTGCTCGACAGTTCGACCAGATTCGCTCCTGAACCGGGTGGAAGCTGGATAAAAAAAAACCTTACTCGGGTGGACCTAACATAGTAAGGTATTGTGCCTATTTGTGTACCTCTCTTATGAGTTAGCACTGGCGGAAGCCAGTATGAATACGATGCCACAGTGTGATCATTGCGACGCGCATGTCTCAGACCGGTTTGCTCGAGTATTTGCGGACGAATACGGCCGCATCCGAGCATGCCCGAGTTGCTCGGCGAACGCTGGAATCGCCGAGGCGGCACGAGAGCGCGCTCGCGAAGTGTGAACGTATCGATCCCGCGGACCCCACCTGGCTGGTACGATCCGTTTCCTGCGGACGGGAGCGATACGGTGCGAGACAGGCGATAGGCGGACTGTTTGCCCGCCCTGTTTTCGCCCGTGTTTTATACTATCCGAGCGAGGAGACACCTGTATGGACAGCGCCCCCCGCGACGCAATCGAGTTCGGCACCGACGGCTGGCGCGCTGCTGGCGACGCGTTCACGATGGCCCGAGTCCGCGCCATCGGCGCCGCCGTTGTCGAACTGCTGGACGCGAGAGAAACCGAAGGGTCAGTTGCAATCGGGTACGACGCCCGTGACCGCTCCCGTGAGGCTGCCGAGCAGCTTGCTGCAGTCGTCGCCGCCACAGGCCGGCCAGTGACGCTCAGCGCTCGTGACTGCCCGACACCGGTGCTTGCCTGGACCGTCCGAACTGGGCCCCACGCCGGCGGGTTGATGGTGACAGCCTCGCACAACCCACCCGAGTACAACGGTGTGAAATACATCACCGGCGAGGGAACGCCTGCACTCCCTGTCGTGACCGACGAACTCGAACGCCGTCTCGCCCCGACGAGTCTTCCTGAGAACCCTGCCGGGGAGCTCACCGAGACAGATTTCACCGACGCCTACGCCGACCACGCTCACTCGTTCGTCGAGGCAGAGCTGAGTGGACGCAGTATCGGATACGACGCCATGCACGGCAGCGGCCGCGGCGTCACCGATTCGATTCTTGCGGACGCGGGCGCGGACCTCACCCGACTGCGCTGTCAGCGCGACCCGAACTTTGGCGGTGTCTCGCCGGAACCAGTGCCCGAGTACGCCGACGAACTGGTCGAACTGGTCGACAGCGGTGCGGTTTCACTCGGCTTCATCAACGACGGCGACGCCGACCGTCTGGCTGTCGTCACGCCCGAACGGGGCTTTCTCGACCCGAACGTGCTGCTGGCGGTGCTGTACGAGTACTTGCTCGACCAGAGCGAAACCGCCGGTGGGGTCGTCCGGACAGTGTCGACGAGCAGTCTCGTCGACCGCGTTGCTCACGAGGCAGGCCAGGAGGTCTACGAGACAGCAGTCGGATTCAAGTGGGTTGCCGAGGCAATGGAGAGCCACGGCGCGCTCGCTGGCGGCGAAGAAAGCGGCGGCTACGGTATCGGGAGACATCTCCCAAACAAGGATGGCGTTGTGCTCGCGCTGCTGCTTGCGGCTGCCCACGTCGAGCGCTCGCTGGACGACCGTATCGACGCGCTGTTCGAGCGCCACGGCCAGATTATCCAGAATCGCCGGAGTCTCGACTGTCCCGACGACCGGAAAACCGCGGTGCTCGAAGAACTCGACGGCCGCGTTCCGGACTCGGTTGCTGGCGAGCGGGTTGCTGGAATCCAGACCGTCGACGGATTCAAAATCACGCTCAGCGGCGATAGCTGGCTGCTCGTTCGCCCGTCTGGCACAGAGCCAAAGCTCCGCGTCTACGCTGAAGCACAGTCCGACGAGCGAGTCTCGAAACTGCTCGACGCAGGCGAAGACCTACTCCGTCCGCTGCTAGAGTAGTGTTACTCCGGTTCCCAGACAGCACGGAGCCGGTCAGCTTCGGCAGTCCCAACGCGCTCGAACCCAACAGCCTGCCAAAATGGTTCGACCTTCGGGTCGAAGGCTGCGACAAGTCGCTTTCGAGAACGCTGTGCTTCTGCGACCAGTCGGCGACCGATACCCTGGCCGCGTCGGCCCGGCCTGACGGCAACGGCCGTGATTTCTGCCCCCGAGAGCACGAGCGCACCCAGTACTGTGCCCTGTTCGGTGGCTACTGCGACAAACACGTCGTTGCGTTCGATAGCCTCTCGAATTTGGTCGCTGTCGGTCTGGAGCGCAGCAGCGTCGAGAATACTCAGCACCGCAGCGTGCTCTGTCGAGTCGGCGCTCCGAACGAGCATCTATCCGCCCTGAATGAGTCTGACGACTTCGACGCGCTCGATATCGTCTGGGACTGGCTGGTCTTCGGGCACTGGTCGGCCCTCGACCAGCACCGACACCTCGTGTTTGCTCACGTCGAAGGGAGCCAGCAACTCCGCGTAGGTCTTGTCGGCAGCGTCGAGTTCGTGGCTTCTCTCGCCAGCCAGTTCGACTGTCACCGTCATCGGGAACTGCTAGACGCCCACCCAGTTTGAGTGTGTCGGCTCGGGGCACAACGTTGAAACTGCGACAGACCCTTGTGAGCGTATGCGACACGACGAGTTCAGCCGCTCGGAGATTCCGTCCGAGGGGGTGGAAATCGGGGGTGAGGATGGCTGTGCCCACGAGACGTACCGACGGTTCGGGAGCGACGGCGGGGGGAACATCTACTTTCGCTGCACGGGCTGTGACCAGGTCATTCTCAACTACGACACCACTGAGCCGGAGACCCGCGATGAAGTCGACCCAGAGCTGACGCCCGACGGCAATACCGGACCGAAGGTTGACCCGCTGATGACCGGACTCTCGATGGACGACACAGACTCGCACTCGGAGGACAGCGAACAGACTGGCGTTCTAGCTCGGATTCGCTCGGACCTCGACCGACTCCTTCCGTGGCGTCGTGACTGAGCGACGTGAGAACGCGAAAAGACCGGGAAAACGGATACCCGGACTGTTGGTGGCACGGCGGCCAGACGTGAGTCCCCAGCATGCCGGACGTGATCTGGCGTACACGCCGCCCGGCGTCTGTACAGAGGTGCCGCTGGTGGATGAGTTCAGTCCCGCTGTATCGCGGCGTTTTAAGTACAGTTCCGCGAGAGCGGAATACTCGGACTAGAGAAAAGAAGCCGACCCGAAGGGAGACCCGGTCGTCAGGCCATGCCCTTGCCCTGCAGTTCGCGGGCGATGATGTTCTTCTGGATTTCGGTGGTGCCCTCGTAAATCTGGGTGATCTTCGCGTCGCGGTAGAACCGCTCGACGTCGAAGTCGTCGACGTAGCCAGCACCGCCGTGAATCTGCAGCGCCTCGTTAGCCACGTCAACGGCGATACGGGAGCCGTATTCCTTGGCCATCGAAGCGAGTTTGGTGAGGTTGGCGTCAGCGTCGTTCTCGACGGCCCACGCAGACTTCAGGGTGAGTAGGCGTGCGGCCTCGATTTTGGTGAACATGTCCGAGAGTTTGTGCTGGATGGCCTGGAACTCGCCGATAGACTGACCGAACTGCTCGCGTTCCTCGGCGTATTCGAGGGCTCGTTCGGCGGCACCGCGGGCGATACCGACACCCTGTGCGGCCACACCCGTCCGGGTGGCGTCGAAGAACTGCATCTGCTGGAGGAACCCAGCACCGCGAGTCCCGACGAGGTTCTCCTCGGGCACACGCACGTCGTCGAAGATGAGTTCAGCAGTGTCGGAGGCACGGATGCCGAGTTTGCCCGTGATTTTGTCGGCGTCGAAGCCATCACGGTCAGTCTCGATGATGATCTGCGAGAAGCCGTTGTATCGGCCAGCGGCGTCAGGGTCAGTCTCACAGAGGGCAACGACGTAGTCCGCGACGGTGCCGTTGGTAATCCACATCTTGTTGCCGTTGATGACCCACTCGTCACCGTCCTTCTCGGCAGTGGTCGAAATCGAGGAGACGTCAGAACCAGCGTGGGGTTCGCTGATCGCTGCGCCGGAAATCATCTCACCGCGCGCGACTGGCTCGAGGAATTTCTCTTTCTGTTCGTCGGTCCCGTACTCGGTGATGTTCTCCGTTCCGAAGGAGGTGGAGACGAGGCAGAGTCCGATGCCGGGGTCGGCAGCGAACAGTTCCTCGCTGATAATCATCGTTTCGAGCGTCGAGTAGCCCGCACCACCGTATTCGATCGGGATGCGCGCACCGAGCAGGCCCATGTCGGCGGCCTTGTCGATGACCTCGTGTGGGTACTTTTCTTTGCGGTCGTACTCGCTGGCGACCGGTTTCACTTCATTTTCTGCGAACTTTCGCACTTCCTCGCGGATCTGCTTCTGTTCTTGTGTAAGTCCGAACTCCATACCAATTGTACAGCACTCGTATACACATAACCGTTTTTACACGCTTATGAACGAGTGGTGAGTTGTTTTACGACTGCTCTGGCTCGGCGGGATTCGGATAAAAGTGTACGCGCCTGCAGTTGTTCGGTTACCACGCGAAAAAACAAAAATGAACGGATGTGCGGTTTGACTGAGGGCGAAAGACAACGTTGAAGCCACGTGCGAGTAAGGATACAAGTTGTACTATGGAACTTGAGGACATCGACACGATTACGATTCTCGGTGCCGGGACGATGGGTCACGGTATCGCCGAAGTAGCGGCACTTTCGGGATACTCCGTGAATCTCCGCGACATCAAAGAGGAGTTCGTGCAGGACGGCTACGAGCAGATCACGTGGTCGCTCGACAAACTGGCTGAGAACGAACGCATCAACGAAGACGAGGCTGAAGCAGCCAAGGACCTCGTGACACCGCTGGTCGACATCGAAGAAGCAATGGCCGACTGCGACGTTGTCATCGAGGCAGCGCCGGAGAACATGGACATCAAAGCCGACGTGTACGAAGAAGTCGTCGAGTACGCGCCAGAACACACGGTGTTCACCTCCAACACGTCCAGTCTCTCGATCACTGACCTCTCCGAACTGACGGACCGACCCGAGAAGTTCTGCGGAATGCACTTCTTCAACCCGCCGGTCCGGATGGAACTTGTCGAGGTTATCCGTGGCGAGCACACCAGCGACGAAACGATGGACCTCATCGAAGAGTTGGCTGAGGACTTCGGCAAGACGCCGGTCCGCGTCCGCAAGGACGAGCCGGGCTTCATCGTCAACTCGATTCTCGTTCCCCTGATGAACGAGGCCTGCTGGATTGTCGAGGACGACGTGGCGACCATCGCAGAGGTCGACTCGACGACGAAATACGGGCTGGGACTGCCGATGGGCGCCTTCGAACTCGGCGACCAGGTCGGTAACGACGTGACCTACCACGTCCTCGAGTATATGCACGAGGTGCTCGGTGCAGCCTACGAGCCGTGCCCGCTACTCGAAGAGACCGTCGAGAACGAACATCTCGGCAAGAAGACCGGCAAGGGCTTCTACGACTACGAGGACGGCGACGGCGCAGACGTGCCGGCCGACCAGGTCCGTGACGATGTCCTCGACCGACTGTTTGCCGTGCTCGCCAACGAGACGGGCAAACTCATTCAGAAAGACGTCGCCCCGCCGGAAGACATCGACCAGGCCGTCACCCTCGGTGCCGCGTTCCCGAAGGGTCCCGCGAAGCTCTGTGACGAAGAAGGACTCGACAGCGCTGTCGAGACCCTCGAAGAGCTGCACGAAGAGAGCGGCTCGGAACGCTACGAAGTCAGCGATGGACTCCGCAACGCTGCCGAGGAAGGCGGCTTCTACGGTGCTGACGAGGACGAGGACACCGTCGAGTTCGAGGCCGTCCGTGTGAAGTACCCCCACGAGATGGTCGGACAGATCGTCCTCGACCGACCGCACCAGCTCAACACGGTCAACCCCGAGATGCTCGACGAGTTCGCAGAAGCCGTCGACATGCTCGAAGACGATGATGACGTGCGAGCAATCCTCGTCACGGGTGCAGGCGACCGCGCATTCAGCGCGGGCGCAGACGCGATGAGTATGGCTGGCTCGGCGAACCCAATCGACGCTATCGAACTCTCCCGACACGGACAGGAGACGTGGGCCAAACTCGAAGACGCATCCGTGCCGACCGTCGCCGGTATCGACGGCTTTGCACTTGGCGGCGGGATGGAACTGGCCGCCTGTGCGGACATGCGGATTGCAACAGACCGCTCCGAACTCGGTCAGCCTGAGTTCAACCTCGGGCTCCTGCCAGGCTGGGGTGGCACACAGCGACTCAAAAACCTCATCGGCGAGAGCCGAGCGAAGGAGGTCATCTTCACGGCTGACCGCTTCGAGGCCGAGACGATGCACGACTGGGGATTCGTCAACCGCCTCACCGACAAGGACAGCTTCGAGGACGACGCCGTCGACCTCGCTGCTGACTTGGCTGCTGGCCCACCGCTGGCCATGGAGTACACGAAAAAGGCAATGCACGCTGGCCGTGACGACACCGATGCAGGCCTCGAAACCGAGGCCTTTGCCTTCGGCCACCTCATCGGCACTGACGACCTGATGGAAGGCGTCACGAAAATCCAGAGCGACGAGGACCCGCAGTTCGAGGGGAAATAAGGATTCTCGCGGTTTCGATTTTTATTCCCGAACGGCGGTGTATGTCACGTCGACATCGTAGCTGACAGTTACTGCTCCAGCCGCAATCTCGGTTGGCGGAGCGCCGCCGTCGTCACCGGCCTGTGCTCGCTCGTAGGGGACAGGTCGGTAACTGCGCTGGCTGGCGTCGACGTTCGAGGGAGCAGTAATCTCCAGTCCGCCCTCGTCAGCAATTACACTGGCCTGCTGGCTGGCGTCATCCATCGCGTTCCGGATGGCTTCTTCCCGGAGTTCTGCACGCGTCTCCTCGGACAGCGTCAGCGAGACGCTGTCGATTTCCGCGCCTGCTCCGGCCGCGGCGTCGGCTACGGCCCCAGCGAGGTCAGGGTCGTCGGCCGTAATCTCGTAGCTGTGTGCGCCCTCATATTGTGGATTTGGAGCGTTCTTGCGCTGGTACTGCTCGGAGATTCTGTAGCTGGTCGTCTCGTACTCGACACCCAACTCGTCGAGGGCGGCTGTCAGCTCTGCACTCCCAGTCGCGAGTTCGTCTCGGACTGTTCCGACATCGTTTGCTTCGGACCTGACAGTAACGCGGACCACAGCCTGGTCAGGCGCAGCCTCGGCGTCGCCAGTTGCAGTGACGTGGATTGTTCGTTCGACAGTGTCGGCCGCTGCTGTCGAGTTTTCGGGGGTGGTCTGTGTCGCTGCAGGCGCGTTTGTCCCGCCGAAGGCGGCGACTGCCCCGGCGCTAGCCACCAACAGGACGATTCCGAGTGCAATTCCGACACCAATGCTGTTCCGTTGCATACGCCGAGAGACGTGGTAGTGCGCCATATATCAGTAGGATAACTCAAATAGCTGTCTCAGTCGTGTGAACGCCTGCCGTCGGCGAGCTAGAAAGACAGGGTTTATTATTCACTACTCCCGACAAAGAAGTGCAGGCTCGGTTGGTGTAGTCCGGCCAATCATTTTGCCCTTTCGAGGCGAAGACCAGGGTTCAAATCCCTGACCGAGCATGCGTTTTTCGAGCGATTAACAAGAGCGAGAACAATCCACGCGCAGGGAACGGGATTTGAACTACGCAAGCGTGAGCGTAGCGAGCGTTTGCAGTCGGGTTCAAATCCCTGACCGAGCACTACAGCGAACGAGTTTTTCGAGTGAGTGAAGTACACTGGGAAGTGATTTGAGCAGACGAGTCGCGCGCAGGTAGCGAGGACGGAGCGAAGCGAAGTCCTCGACATGCGAGCAGTGAAACTGCGAGCGTAGCGAGCACGTCTCGGCGAGTTCAAATCCCTGA
>JAQCNR010000235.1 GCA_028274925.1 Halovenus sp. | reverse complement strand
CGGTCGCCGCCGCCGGATTGCATCGCACCGACGCTGCCCATCCCGCGGTACTGCTTGTACTTCTTGCCCTGCATCGTGATGACGCGACCGGGAGCCTCGTCGGTCCCTGCAAAGTACGACCCCATCATCACAGCGTCTGCGCCCGCCGCGACAGCCTTGATCGCGTCGCCGGAGTATCGGATTCCGCCGTCGGCAATAACTGGCACGTCGTGCTGGCTGGCCACGTCCGCGACCTGTGAGATGGCGCTAATCTGGGGCATCCCAGAGCCAGTGACGACTCGTGTCGTACAGATAGAGCCCGGTCCAATGCCGACCTTCACGCCGTCGGCGAAGTCGATAACATCTTCGGCAGCCTCTCGGGTGCCGATGTTGCCGACGACGACATCGGCCTCGACTTGGGACTTGATTTCTCGGGCGCTCTCGATGACGTTCGCGTTGTGTGCGTGCGCGCAGTCGATGAACAGAATATCTGCGCCAGCCTCGTCGGCAGCCTGAGCACGGTCGGTCTCGAATGGGCCAACCGCTGCGCCGACACGCAGGTGACCGTCGTGGTCACGGACAGCGCGGTCGTACTCTCGGCGCTGGAGGATGCCGGCCATCGTCATCAGACCGGTGAGGTGATTGTCGTCGTCGACGATTGGGACACGCTCGATTTTGTGCTCGTACATGAGTTCGAGCGCTTCTCGCGGCGAGACATCTTCGCCGGCGGTGATGACCTCGTCGGTCATCGCTTCGCGCACTTCGTCGCGTTCGCCAACTCCGAGATACGGCCGGATGTCCGTCCCGGAGATGATGCCGAGGACGGTATCCTCGTCGTCGACGACTGGCGCGCCGGACACACCGGCTTCACTCATCATCTGGTCGACCTCTCGGATCGTCTGCTCGGGCGAGGCCGTGACGACATCGCGGATGATGAGTTCGTCGGCCTGTTTGACGTGTTCGATTTCGGCAACCATCCCGTCGAGGTCCATATTTCGGTGCAGGACGCCAAGTCCCCCGTGTCGGGCCATCTCGATGGCCATATTTCTCTCGGTAACGGTATCCATCGCAGCCGAGAGGACTGGAATGTTCAGCCGGACGTTCGTCGAGACTCGTGTTGTCGTGTCTGCTTCGTCGGGTTCGATTGCACTCTTCTTCGGACGGAGGAGCACGTCATCGAAGGTCAGCGCCTCCGGAACTCGCAGTTTCTCTGAGAAAGGCTCGGAAGTGTTCGCCATGTAAGCCGTCGGATGGCGGCGCTCAAAAACGTTGCGAGATGGACTCCTGCACAGGGTTTCACGCCGTTTCGACCGCGTGATAGTCCCCCACTGTCGCCCCATTCTGGGGTGATTTGTACAGAGATGTGCACAAAGTTCCGGAGTCGGGTGACGATTGCCAACCCTTGACGCCGATTTGTGGCGTGTGTGTCCGCTTCTCACGCAATCACTTTAAGCCATAATATAGTATAATGATGTATGGACTCCGTTCGTCCCACTAGCGGAGGGAGCGTTCAGCAGACGAGTTTCCCGACCAGCGACGCGAAGACAGTTACACTGGGACGTAATTTCACAACGGAGTGGTCGAATTTTTGGCCCAACTGGCACTCGCATGAGGGCAGGCGAGCGCGTCCCGGGTCCAGCACCCGGGACAGCGAGTACCCGCGGTCCGGGCCACGGGTGAGGGCCCGCCTTCGTGTATGAGTAGCTCCAGACACCCGCGCGCACTCAACGTCGAGCAGTGGGTAAGCAGTTCGACTCGACTGCTTGTCCTCGTGATGGCGCTGCCCCTCGTCGACGGTGTGTTCGTCGCGCTCGTCCTCGGTGGCGCCCTCGAGACGATTGCCGGCATCGTTCAGGTTGGTCTGCTGGTCTTCGGCGGGAGTGCAATGGTTGCGGTCATCCTCGCCGAAATGGACGAGAGTCCGCGCGAACAGGCCAAAATCATCTCGATTGTAGGCGTACTCCTCGTGACCGCCGCGGGTATTCAGGCAGCACTCGCGCCGACACTCGCGACGATGCTGAACATCGCTATCTTCGAGCGCTTCGCGGCACTGGTCATCCTCTCGGTTGCGGCCTCGACTGCCAGTTCCCGCGTTGGCGAGTATCTCCCAGGGCCAGCAGTCATTATTGCCCTCGGGCTTGTCGCCAGTCTCTCACCGTCTGGCGTCTCGCTCACCATCCAGACGGACCTGGAACTGATTGCTCGCGCGATGGCCGCCGCTGGGGTTGGTGTTGCCTTCGCGCTGGCGCTGGCGCTGTCCAGTCCGTGGCTGCGCAACGCGGTCGAACTTGACCGCTTCCGGTTCGGGAGTGCAGTCGCGCTGGGTGTCCTCTCGCTGTCGATCATCGGAATTCTCCCAAGCGAGGCACCTGTTGCCCTGCTCGTGCTTGCGGTGACGGCGGTGCTCGCCTTCGACCCAGACCGGGCACAGGAACGCGACGCTGTCTACCATCCCGACGATATCGATATCACCGCAGCGATGTCCGACGGTGGCCAGGAGACGGCGCTCGAAACTGAGGGGCGGTCGGACCCCAGCGAGCAGACCCAAGCGCCTGACCCGGAGCCAGAGCCCGAGGACCAGCCTCGGTTGCCGTGGCTGTAGAGCAGGAGCGACATCACTTAGGGCCGCCAGTGCCAGATACAGATATGGCCGATAACCGCGTCGTGCAGGGTCGTATGGTCACGCCCAACAAACTCGCGGAACTCATCGAAGGCGACGACGTGATGGACGCCGAACCCATCACCGACGCCGACCGCGAGTGCCCCGACTGTGGCGGCGACGTCCTCGAAGTCGGATATATGCCGTCAGCGATGGAGTTCGTCACGGGCTGGAAGTGCCAGGACTGCGACTGGGCAGAGACTGACCGAGACTGACTGTAACCGAAATCCCTTTAGGAGGAATCACCCAATGTGTGCGTGAGGGCTCGTGGCCTAGTCCGGGAGGGCGGCTGACTCCAGAGGCTACGTGCCAGGGACGATACTCCAGCTGATATACCGAGCAGGTGGCTGATCACCACCCGCGTTGACGACCCTCTGGAGTACCGAGGCACACACCGGAGATATCAGCCGATCGGGGGTTCAAATCCCTCCGAGCCCACTTACTTTCGGCGAACCAACTGGTGATCCGTAAGTCCGTCACGCGAGGAGGATTTGAACCAGGGAACGGAGCGAAGCGGAGTGACCGAGGTTCACAATCCCTCCCGATTTCAATCTTAACTCTGTGTTATCGTTTCTTACAGTTATCTATCGGAATCAATCCTGGCCACCTCTGTGGGTGGTCGGCGTGGGCAATACCGGTTCCGGAGCGGTTGTTTGGAATCGTTCACAGTACGCGCAGATTTCTGCCAGCAGGACGCAGATGACTCGATTTTCGTGCTTGGCAGACTGCTTACTCGCCCACCAGTTCCAGAGCTTACACGAAACCCTAATTGAGT
>JAQCNR010000234.1 GCA_028274925.1 Halovenus sp. | reverse complement strand
CACGACCAGGCGAAACGTCAGCAGAAACGCGAGATGATAGCGGAACTCGAACGGATGGACGAGACTGAACCGCCAGTTCCAGAGGAAGCCCTCGGCGAACTCAAAGACGAACTCGCCGAGGTGTCGTTTCCGGCGACAGGTGCCGAACTCGTCGCCGAAGTCGGCACAGTCCCAGTCTACGAGGAGTACGTCGTGGCTGATTTGCTTCCAGAGACGGACGCCGACCAGTACGAGACACCGGGTGCGGTGACAGCACAGGTCCAGCGGCCGACGGTCGCTGGCGCGATGAAAGCAGTGACCGAAGCGAGTGATGCCGTCTCGACAATCGAACTTGGCCGGTCGCAGTGGGACGCATACCGGAAGACGTTCCGGGCACTCGTTGCCCTCGACGGCGACGACGACGACGAACTGGTCGGAGTGATGACCGACTGGGTGCTCGACCAAATCGAGACGAAAGAGAAACTGCCGGGGTCGCGTGGCGTCCGCCGTCAAGCCGCGAAAGTCTGCCGAGCGGAAGGATACGAAATCAGCAACAACGACTGGCTGGGCGTGTAGCGACGGTCAGAGCTCGCTCGACAGGAACGTAGCGATTCGGTCGACCACCTGCCTGGCAACTGGATTTTCTGGAGCCGTCCACTCCTGTGGACTCGATGGACCCTGACCGGGCTGGAAGCGGTGGTTCAGGTCCTCGAAAACGACAATCTCTGTCTGCGCACCGCCACCGATGGCCTCGCGCCACAGCGGCAGGTCGTCCTCGGTCGTGACCAGGTAATCCCGGCCGCCCTGCACTAGAAGCGTCGGTACGTCGAGTTGGGCCGCCGTCGTGGTGTGGTCGTACTCCTGAAGCGTGCGCCAGAACGGTCGACCGCGAGCGCCGCCGCCGAGGTTGAGCGTCTCGTCCTCGCCAATGTCGAGGGTCCGTAGTCGTTCTGCCAGCGCCTCGGTTTCGGCGAGCGCCTGCTCGTCGGTGGCGCTCAGCTCTCCGTCGAGCGTCAGGACGTGGCGTGTCTGTCTGACGATGGCCTCGTGGAGTGGTTCGGCCAGCGGCGCGAGCATCACCAGCCCCGCGGCGTCGGCCCGCTGGGCTATTCGGGGCGCGACGCGACCGCCGAGGCTGTGACCGGCGACGACGACCTCACCGACGCGGTCGACCGTGCGGAGGCGTTCGACGGCCGTCACGGCGTCGTCCGTCACGAGGTCGTCGAGCGTCGCTTCGGTCCGGTCGACATCGCAGGCGAACGGCCGCTGGTCGTACCGGAGGACCGCCACGCCCTGGGAGGCCAGTCCCTGTGCGAGTTCCCGAAACGTCTTGTTCGGGCCGGCAGTCTCGTCGCGGTCCTGGTCCCCGCTGCCGTGGACCAGTACGACTCCGGGCAGGGTCTCGCCGGAGTTCGGGACCGATAGCGTCGCGCCGAGTTCGCAGTCACCCGGTGCGTCGAGGGTGAGAGTGCGCTCGGAGAACGCAGACGGGTCGACGTAGTCAGGTCGAGTCCACTCCGACGCGGGAGTCGCGAGGAACTCTGCAATCTTGCCGTCGCTGAAGGCGTATTCGAAGGTGACGGCGCGGTCGGTCAACTCCGCTCGGATGAGGACCGTCGCCAAGCCGTCGTCACGCCTGCCGCGGTACTCGACGGAGCGAAAGGATTCGATCTCGCCGTATACCCCAATCTGGCTGGTCCAGACCTGCTCCATCTGAGCAGGTGGAATCTGCTCGGCGAAACGCTCGGCGACGAGGTCGTAGGCCGTCTCGTAGTCGCCGGCGTCGAGCAGTTCGACGAACTCTCTTGCGCGAGTTTCGAGTTCTGCAGGCCCGAGCGTGTCCGTGTCACCGGTCTCGCTGTCTGGCTGCTGGTCGGATGGAGGTTGCTGCGTGTCGTTGGTATCACTCTCGTTCTCGCTGGGGTCGTCGGTGTCCTCGCTGCCGAGACAGCCAGCGAGCGCGAGCACCGTTCCCGTTCCGAGGGTCTGGAGCGTCCGTCTGCGGGTGTGCTGGATGGTCGAGTTCTCAGTCATTGTCGAGTGGTGCGGTCGGAGCGTGGTAACGATTCTGTGAACTCAGATTCACGTGAAGCGTTCCCACAGTGAGGTGAATGCGGCCAGCGTCGCGGCCGGACGGCGGCGTGGCTGTCGGAGCGGAGGCCACCGAGTCTGAACGCTCGAGGAGACATATTCCGAGAATAGGTACAGAGACAATTAGAGAGGCGGGCAGGATTTCACGGCCGGAAACACGGTGTTGGCGTGCTGCATCGTGCTGGCGCGGCTAAATTGAGAGCGCACTGGTCTATCAGAGGTTACCAGACCCGGACGAATCGAGAAGCGCGGACGCGGGCTGCTGGCGTAGTCACGAGGCCGCGCCGAAGGCGCGGTTCGCTCGCTGCGAGCGACGCGAGC
>JAQCNR010000233.1 GCA_028274925.1 Halovenus sp. | reverse complement strand
GCTCGCGTCGTCGTCACCGAATCGGGTGAGTGGGGCGAAATTGGCGTCGCACAATACGTCCAGGCGACCGCTGCCGAGATAACACCGACGGCAGACCTGAATCCCGTGCTGTTGAAACCCCGTGGTGACGGCGAGAGCCAACTCGTGATACAGGGCGAGGCGGTCGACCACGTCGGCGTCGGCGGCTACTACGATGACCACTGGGAGCGCGCCCGCGACGCCGCCGTCGACTCCTACGAGCGACTGGCGGCCGACTGCGATGTCGTCGTCGCTGAAGGCGCGGGCAGTATTGCCGAAATCAACCTCCACGACCGTGACCTCGCCAACGTCAAGACCGCGAGATTCGCCGACGCCGAAATACTGGTGCTCGTCGATATCGAGCGCGGCGGGGCCTTCGCCAGCCTCTACGGCACGCTCGAACTCCTGCCCACGGAGATTCGCGACCAAGTCGCGGGCGCGGTCATCACGAAATTCCGGGGCGAGCAGAGCCTCCTCGACCCCGGGATTGCGGACATCGAGGAACGAACCGGCGTGCCGGTGCTGGGCGTTATCCCGTACGACGACCCCGGCCTGCCCGCAGAAGACAGCCTCTCGATTCCCGACGGCGACGAACGGCAGGTACTCGGCGACGACGAGATTGAGGAGGAGGAGTCAGTGACGGTCGGCGTTCCGCGACTCCCGCACATCTCGAATTTCACCGACCTCGAACCACTCACTCGCGAACCCGGTGTCCGGGTCGCCTACCTCCCGCTAGATGGCTCGCTGGCAGGCGTCGACGGCGTCGTCGTCCCGGGTTCGAAAAACACCGTCGATGACCTGCTCGCGCTCCGGGAGTCGGGCTTCGGCGAGGCTCTCCGAGCCTTCGACGGCCCAATCGTCGGCCTCTGTGGGGGCTTCCAGCTACTCGGGGAGCGCATCACAAACGCCGGCATCGAGAGCACCGCAGTCGAGGGGACGGTCGAGGCAGTAGGGCTGTTGCCCGTCGAGACACGGTTCGAGACCGACAAGCGCCTCGAACAGACGACCCGGACACTGTCGGGAGTCGGACCGCTCTCTGGCGGGTCGGGAGCGGTTTCGGGGTACGAAATCCACATGGGCCGGTCGACGGCAACTGCGTCGGTTGAGCGGCCACTAGGTGGGGACAGCGTCGGGACCGACCGCGTCCTCGGCACCTATCTCCACGGCCTGTTCGAGAACGCTGTCGCGCGGTCGGCGTTCGTAGGCACACTGTTCGAGCGCGCTGGAATCGACCGCCCCGATACCGATGCGGCCGAGCGGTCGCCGTACGACCGCGCCGCTGACCTCGTCGCCGAGAACGTTGACCTCTCGCCGCTCACTATCGGCCAACAGTTCGGGTTGTAGTATACAAACAACTACGACGCATACAACGAGTTCGCCCGCAAGTGTCAGCGCGGCCCATCACGACTGTCCAGAGTTGGCGTGTGAGTCGGTGTCAATACGATATTCGAAATTGGGCTGCGACATTCGTACCGCATCGTCGGGCTTATTACGATGTGCGAACTGCGTGCAGGTAATGACAGCCGAAGATCGCACTATTTTGCTTATCGGCAGTGGGCCGATCCAGATCGGACAGGCAGCCGAGTTCGATTACTCGGGCGCACAGGCCTGTCGTGCCCTGGAGGAGGAGGGGGCGCGCGTCGTCTTGGTTAACTCGAACCCGGCGACGATTATGACCGACCCGGATATGGCCGACGAGGTGTATATCGAACCGATCAACACCGAAGCCATCTCGGAGATTATCCGGAAAGAACAGCCCGACGGCGTGATTGCGGGACTGGGCGGCCAGACAGGGCTGAACGTCACCGCGGAACTCGCCGAGGAAGGCGTGCTCGAGGAGTACGATGTCGAAGTAATGGGGACGCCACTGGACACGATTTACGCGACCGAGGACCGTGACCAGTTCCGCCAGCGCATGGAGTCAATCGGCGAGCCAGTTCCCGAGTCGGTGACCATCGAAGCTATCGACGAAGTCGAGGAGGCAGTCGAGCAGGTCGGCGGCCTCCCGGTCATCATGCGAACGACGTACACGCTCGGCGGCGCAGGGTCGGGCGTCATCGGCGACATGGACGAACTGAAGGAGGCGACCCGCAAGGGACTCAATCTCTCGCGTGACAACCGCGTGATGATCACCGAGTCCATCGACGGCTGGATCGAACTCGAATACGAAGTGATGCGTGACGCCGACGACTCCTGTATTATTATCTGCAACATGGAGAATCTGGACCCGATGGGGATCCACACCGGCGAGTCGATGGTCGTCACGCCGAGTCAGGTCATCCCGGACGAGGGTCACCAGGATATGCGCAACACCGCGCTCAAGGTGATCCGAGAACTCGGGATTCAGGGTGGCTGTAACATCCAGTTCGCGTGGCACGACGACGGCACCCCGGAAGGCGAGTACCGCGTCGTCGAGGTCAACCCCCGTGTCTCTCGGTCTTCTGCGCTGGCCTCGAAAGCAACGGGCTACCCGATTGCTCGCGTCACGGCGAAGGTTGCACTCGGCAAACGCCTGCACGAAATCGAGAACGAGATTACCGGCGAAACGACCGCAGCGTTCGAGCCAGCCATCGACTACATCGTGACCAAAGTCCCGCGATGGCCCAAAGACAAGTTCCGTGACGTGGAGTTCGAGCTCGGGCCAGCGATGAAATCCACCGGGGAAGCGATGTCGATTGGGCGAACCTTCGAGGAATCGCTGCTGAAAGCGTTACGCAGTTCGGAGTACGACCCTGCCGACGACCTGAGCCTCGTCAGCGACGACGACCTCAAAACCGAGTACCTGGAGAAGCCGACACCGGACCGTCCGTACGCCATCTTCGAGGCGTTCCGCCGCGGAATCACCGTCGAGGAGGTCCGTGAACTGACCGAGATTCGCGAGTGGTATCTCGAACGGTTCGAGCGGATTGCCGACGCCGCAGACGACGCCGCTGCGGGCGAGTTCCAGTCCGCAGCCAGCGCCGGATTCACCGACCAAGAGATCACCGCACTCGCGGGCGGAGAGTTTGCTGATACCCACGCGTCGTGGCTGCCCGCAGGTGACGGCGAGGAAGTCGAGGAGGGTGAACCGACGGCGGATGGGGGGGCAGTCACCATCGACACCGTCGACGCCGAAACCTCAGAACGTGACTTCAAACTCGTCGACACCTGTGCTGGCGAGTTCGTCGCAACGACGCCGTACTACTACTCGGCGCGAGACCCGATTTCGGGACTGAACCGCGACGAACTCCAGATTGACCGCGATGTCGAGAGTGTCGTGGTCGTCGGCGGCGGCCCGATTCGAATCGGTCAGGGTGTTGAGTTCGACTACTGTTCGGTCCACGCCGTGCGCGCACTGCGTGAGATGGGCATCGACGCCCACGTTGTCAACAACAACCCCGAAACTGTGTCGACGGACTACGACACCTCCGACGGACTGTTCTTCGAGCCAATTACCGCCGAAGAGGTCGCGGACGTAATCGAAGCGACCAACGCCGACGGTGTGATGGTCCAATTCGGCGGCCAGACGTCCGTCGACATCGGTGAACCCTTGGAACAGGAAATCCAGCGCCGCGGACTCGGCTGTGAGGTGCTCGGAACCTCCGTCGAGGCGATGGACCTGGCCGAGGACCGCGACCGGTTCAACAGACTGATGGACGAACTCGGCATCGCACAGGCTGAGGGCGCAACCGCGACCAGCCAGGAAGAGGCGCTGGACCTCGCCCACGATATCGGCTACCCAGTCCTCGTGCGACCGTCCTACGTGCTCGGTGGCCGCGCGATGGACGTCGTCTACAACGACGAGGACCTCGAGACGTACATCGAAGAGGCAGTTCGCGTCTCCCCCGAGAAACCAATCCTCATCGACGACTTCCTCGCAGACGCTGTCGAACTGGATGTCGACGCCGTCTCGGACGGCGAGAACGTCCTCATCGGCGGCGTGATGGAACACGTCGAGACGGCCGGTGTGCACTCCGGCGACTCCTCGTGTATGATTCCACCGCGCTCGCTCGGGCGTAACGTGAACCGCCGCGTGCGCGAAGTTGTCGAAGACATCGCCCGCGAACTCGATACCGTTGGGTTGCTCAACGTCCAGCTTGCTGTTCGTGACGGCGAGGTGTACGTGCTGGAGGCGAACCCACGCTCTTCCCGTACTGTCCCGTTCGTCTCGAAGGCAACGGGCGTCCCAATCGCCAAGATTGCGGCGAAGGTGATGGCCGGCGCGACGCTCGAGGAACTCGATTACGAGGAACAGATTCCCGAGCAGGTCAGCGTGAAAGAGGTCGTCCTGCCCTTCGACCGCCTGCCAGGGAGCGACCCACGCCTCGGCCCAGAGATGAAATCCACAGGTGAGGTGATGGGCACCGCCGACACCTTCGGCAAAGCCTACCAGAAAGCCCAGATGTGCGTCGGCAAGCCAATTCCCCTCGAAGGAACCGCTATCGTCGACATGCCTGTCGCTGGCTTCGAGGACTTCTTCGATGTGAAGACGCTGGATGACTTCGAGAGCACTGAGGCAATCAAGGAGGCATTGCATGCTGGTGAAATCGATATGGTGCTCTCGCGTGAGCGAGAGATTCTGGAAGTCTGTGTCGAGGAGACGATTACCTACTTCTCGACAATCGAGAGCGCACAGGCCGCCCTGGAGGCAATTCGACACAGCGACGAACCGCTCGACGTGCAGTCGGTCGACAAACGACCGAAGATGCAGGAGTACTGGGGCCAGCCGAAAAATCAGGAAGACCTGCGCTCGCAGATCCAGACCCTGCGCTCGATTGCCGACGCCGGCTACCTCGAAGCGCTCGGGGCCGAGGGCGAGGAACTCGCAGAGTTCGCGACAGCGCTGGAGACGGTGCTGCGAACCATCGACAACTCGGTGCTCGTCCTCGAATCGAGTGCCGGCGCGGGTGACGCCTCAGAGACGATTCGTGAGCAACTCGAGATTCACGGCTACGACGCCCGCCGGGCCAGCGCACTCCCGAGCGTCGAGGGCCACACCGAGGAGGAAGACGTCGCGACGTACATGATGCTCTCGAAGTTCTCGGTGCTCGTCGACGAGGAACCGACCCGTCGTCTCTCCGAATACGAGACGGCGAAGGCACACAGCAATATCCTCGCCCGACTGGTGCCGGCCGACCGACAGGGCGAGCAGACACACCTGATTGGCGGCCACGAGGACGGCGACGTCGACCACATCCGTGACTTCGAGTACGACGGTGACCCGACCGAAGTGCTGGACGAGGCGATTAGCTGGGCCGAATCAGTCGTCGAGCGCCGCAGTGGAACCGAGTTCTGAGGAGACACAGCACTTCTGCAGTGCTTCCCGGAGTTCGTATCTCGTTTCGCTGTTTTCGGCCGTTTCGAGTGCCTGTTCGAGGTGGGTCCGGAGGTCGGTCTGTTCGGGTGTCATACCCGAAAAGTGAGGCGAGACCACTATTGTTATATGCTGTTTACCGAGCCTGTAACGGTCCAAATTCGGGGTAGCGTTGTTTCTGTTCGCGGAGAATAGCTAGTATGAGTAATCAGTCAGTTGCTCAAGTGATGACACCGACAGTCCGGACAGTGACGCCGGAAACCTCGGCCTGTGCAGTCGCATAACTGTTCGCAGACCACGACTTCGGATTTAATTTCATAGATATTATTCAGAGATATATGGTCGGGGTAGTATATACGTAGGCCGGCCCGTAAGAGAAAATATGATCCCACCAATCGCGAATAACTTCGTCGCCGGGGAGACCTACGGCGAAGCGTTGGACCACGTCTCGGAGCTCAACGAGCGTGACGTTGCGGGGATTTTGAATCTCCTCGGAGAGCATTACGAGGACCGCGAGGCGGCCAACAGCGACACTGAAGAGTATATTGCACTCGTCAACGCGATTGCTGAGCGAGCGGTTGACGCGTGTATCTCCGTCAAGCCGAGCCAGTTGGGCTTGGAGATTGGCGAAGAACTATTCCAAGAAAATCTGGATAGAATCATCGACGCTGCGGACTGTTTCGTCTGGGTCGACATGGAGGACCACGAGACGACCGACGTAACACTGGACGCCTTCGAGAAACACACGCGTGCGACTGACGGTAACGTCGGCGTGTGCGTGCAGGCAAATCTCGTCCGGACTGGAGACGACCTCACTCGACTTGCCGACCTTCCCGGGAAAGTCCGTCTCGTCAAGGGAGCCTACGACGAATCGCCGTCTATCGCACACAAGGGCAAAGATACCGTCGACGCAGTCTACCGGGATAATCTCGAATTCATGTTCAAAGAGTTCGACGATGGGATCGGGGTCGGGAGCCACGACCCGGCAATGATCGACTACGCGAAGGAACTCCACGAAGAGTACGGCACACCGTACGAGGTGCAGATGCTGACTGGTGTTCGTGAGTCCGCACAGTTCGAACTCGCCACGGAGGTGCCAGTCTACCAGTACGTCCCCTACGGGACGAAGTGGTTCTCCTACTTCTATCGGCGCATCCGTGAGCGAAAATCGAACATCCTGTTTGCGGCCCGCGCTATCGTCGGCAACTAGCGCTGATAGGTCGTCTGTTCGTCGGGGTCGAGCAGTTTCGCTTCTGCCTTACGGAGGTGTTCGAGGAAGGTTGTTTTCGAGACATCCAGTCCATCAGCCAAGTCTCGTGTCGACACCTCGCGGGGCCACTCGTAGTAGCCAGACGTGCGGGCGTGTTCGAAGGCTTCGCGCTGTGACTCGGTCAGCGTATCGAGTCTGTGATCTCGCTCTGAATCGCCGTCCCAGTTTGTCGTGTGTATCGACTCGACAGTGACCTCTGCGTTGGCATCTTCTCTAACTCCGTCGAGTGCGTCTTCGAGGTTGGACCGCTCGCCGGTATAGCAGACCTGCCAGGTTTCGCGCCCGTCTTCGATCCGGACCGGTGCACTGTGAACGAGGCCGTATTCCAGCAGTGTCGGACAGACCATGTCGTCAGGGTTGTACTCCAGGAAAAATTCCCGGACGACGTTGCCCGGCGCGTCTCGTTCCCGGCCGAACCGTTGCTGGAGG
>JAQCNR010000230.1 GCA_028274925.1 Halovenus sp. | reverse complement strand
ACGTTGTAGGCGTCGCGGGAGGCAAGCATCGCCGCTTCGCCGTGTTCTCGGTAGAGCCAGCGGTTGTGCTCCCACAGTCCATACTCGGTCAGGTCGCCATCCTCGACAGCCATTGCGGCGGCCCGGCCTGCGGAGTAGCCCGAGAAGGCGGCACCCCGAATCCCCTTGCCCGTGATTGGGTGGGTCGTCCCGGCAGCGCCGCCAGCAGCGAGATATCCCGGCGCGACCATCGAGTCGAGCGGTCGACGCAACGCGATTGCTGCGCCGAGTTTGTCTTTCTTGTCGAACTTCTCGGCGACGTGTGCGCCCTGATACTCGGGGCGGTTCTCGATATCACGTTTGAGTCGGTCAGCCAGCGGAATCGGCTCCTTGCTCATCTGGAAGCCGAGTCCGACGTTAATCTGGGTCGGCGTGCGTGGGAAGTACCAGATGTAGCCCATCTCTTCCAGTGGCTTGCCGACGATTGCGTTCTCGTACTCGACGGGTTCGGGTGTCTCGATTATCTCGCGGTATGCCGAGCCAAAGTGGGTGTAGTGTGGTTCCTCGAAGGTGGCCGCGCCGGGCGTATTCAACTGCTCGAAGTCGACTAACTCCTGAATGAACGACTGTGCCCCAGCGGTGTCGATGAGTACGTCGCTCTCGTAGGTGACTGGGTCGCCCTCACGAATTGCCTTCACACCGGTGACCCGGCCGTTCTGGGTCACCTCGTTGACGACTGTGTCGTAGTGCTGGTCGACACCGAGGTCGGCAGTTTGTTCGAGAATACGCTGGCCGAACTCGTAGCGGTCGATGACGTTGCTGTTGTCCTCGTAGGGGAGCACTTTCCGCACGCCGAGTTCTTCGTCACGCCACTCGATTTGGTCGATATTGCCGTCGATCAACACCGACTCGTCGTCGGCGATTGCGTCCATGTCCAGCGGACCAGGGTACTTTTTCGGGTCCCGTGGCGCTTTCATCGCGTCGCCACAGGCGATATAGCCGCCCTGCTCGCGGGGTTTCCGTTCGAGTTGCACGACGTCTGCCCCGTCGGCCGCCGCGGCCGCCGCCGCAAAGCACCCTGCAACACCGCCACCAACGACGATTACCTCGTATGTTTCGCTCGGCATGGCCTGTTACCTCTTATTTGGAAATCGCGAATGTAACTCTTTGGTGTTCCGACAGTCGTTACCAACTGACCCGCTGCTGTCAATCAACACTCCGGCAACTGGGCGGCGAGTTGGTCGAACTGTTGGCGGAATCTGACCTCCGCCCGGCCCTGTGCGAGTTCTCCCGCGTCTGCGAACGCGGCGTCGAACCCGAGCATTCGCCAGAGCAGCGTCGCGAAGTAATACACCGCACGCCGGTCAGCGAACGCGTCGTCGGGCTCGAACTCCAGGTATTTTCGGTAGCCGTCGTAGAGTTTCTGCCGGAGTCGCTCGCGTGTTCCGGCGTCCTGAAACGCAGGGTCGATAAACAGAAACTCCGTCCGGGCGACGTGATACTCCGCGTCAGCCGCAAGGGCGAACTGCCAGTCCAAGACAGCAGTGATTGGAGTCTCCTCTCCGGCGTCGAACAACATATTTGCCGGCCGGAAATCGTCGTGAACGAGCCGTGGTGGTCCCGTGCTCTCGATACAGCCTGCCGACTGGTGGAGATACTCGCTGGCAGTTTCCTGCAGGTCTGCAAACGGTGTATCATCGAGCCTGCCGATGTACGATTCGACGAGGTTTGTAAAGAAGGCCTGCCAATCCCAGGAGAACTCGTCGACGATCAGCCGTTCGTCCTCGTCGTTCAGCGCGAGTCGGCCAAATCCCTCGAAGCCGACGTTCGAGTGCATGTCTCCGAGCGTCTGGCCAGCATGTTCGATAACTCGCTCACGCGTCTCCTCGGTGATTTGTCCCATCGACTCCGCGAGGTTGTCGCCGCGGATTCGTTCCGTCACGAAGTACGGGTCGATATCGAGGTTCGGCGTCTGCTCGAAGACGAGAATTCGCGGGACTGGCACGTCCGTCCGGTCCGCGACGTAGTTGTGCAAAAATGGTTCGAGCGCGAAATCTGGGTCGCCGGCCTGAAACTTGATCACAACCTCGTAGTTATCGCCGCCAACTTGGAGTGTGACCATGAACACCTCTCCCTGATGGCCAGCAGTTGGCCGCTCGTAGGAGAACGAATCGTAATCCGGACCAGATTCGTCGAGGACTGCTTCGATATCGCGCTCGGGACTCGACACAACTCATGGTTCGGCATACCGGACAAAAAACCTATCTGTCCGGCTCTTCCGCCCACAACTGTTACTCCGGACCCGACGAGTACCCGCCGCGGCGTCGTTCGTTCCCTGCTTATCGACAGGCGCCGCCAGTTTCTGGACAATCGCCGCTGGCCTGTTCGAGAGTGTCCCCCTCGACTTCAGCCTCCGCGGCCACCCGGAGCGCGCCCACCGTCGCGAGTCCTCGTCCAGAGAGCTCTGGATACAACCCTGGCCTGCACAACGACCTCGGTTCCGGGTCGCTCAAGCAACTTGGAGACTAGCCCCGGTATAAGATACGCCCACATTCGGGCCTACTCCGGACGGAATCTGATCAAGACTGCAGCGTCCTTGCTATCTGGCCGCCATGTGACCCAGGCCTGCGTTCCGCTGTCGACTGTTTCATCGCTCGTGAATTCGTCGCCCTGTCCGACGGGACCGCTCCACGATTCGTACTGCGTCTCACCGTTGTGAACGTACCGAACTTGCAGGTCTTCAACTGCACCACCGCCTCGATGGGTGATGGTAAGACTTCCATCGTTGAGTTCTGGCCTGAAGAAGACACGCGGTGTGGCCTCACGACCCAGGTCGCTTGGATTGGCACGGAGGAAGAGATTCTCGTACCCGGGTATTGGAAGTGCTGTCTGTAGCATCGCCGTCTCGGGCGTCTCTTCCAGTGTCGCTCGCGCGCTGATTATCGCGTCGGATTTGGAAAACTCCCAGGAACTGCTCGGAATCGAATCGGTCTCTGATGTGTCGAATGCCGCGGTAAGTGACTGCTCTGAAGCCATCTCTGGCTCTAAATACGAAATTGTCCGCTGTAACTGGGATTCTGTACCCACCTCTGCGCTCAAGCCTCCGCCGACGACACCCTCGACGACAGTATCGAAGGCCTCCGTCCCGGTGTTTGCCCCAAGCGGGATTAGCGCGTACCCAGTTCCACCGCGGATCGGTCCTTCGTCGAGTTCTTGAACCGTTTCGGTGAACGCAGGGGCGCTGGTTGCGATTGGCGCGTTGTCACGGTCAACTTGATCGAACTCGACGGTCAGTGCTTCCTCTGCTGCCGTCCGATTCGAGTCGTACTGCTCGTTCCGTGAGACGATATCCGTTCGACTTACGATGATAGCACGGCCGTCTCTGACGCCCCACGTTTCGTAGCCTTGTCCGCCCTGCGTCTCGGCAAAGAACCGCTCGTATCCGTCCGCAGAGTCCAGTGATTCGTACCCATCGTTGCCCTCAAAAAAGGTCACCCACGGGTCGGAACCGAATTCGCCGGTTAGATGAACAGTCTGGCCACTTGGAAGCGGGCGCACCTGAAGTGCCCCCTGACTCGCGCTGGCGTGGTAGTTGCTCCCGGTAATTCGATCGAGTGAGGCTGGCTCGAGACTCTCTATGTTCTCTTCGAGAAAGGTAACGAGTTGGCCGCCGAGGCGTGGAACAGCCTCACTCATATCGACAGCGTCCGCAATTTCCTGCACGCGGCACTGATAGCCCGTAAAAAAGTACGGGGGCACCTGCGCTGAAGGATCCCCCATCGAAAGGAGTAATTCGTCGTCTGTGTCGATTCCCTCGTCAGGGGTCGGGTCCTCGTCGTTATCGTTACTGTTGCCGCCGAAGAGTGAACAACCAGCAAGTCCCATCGCTGCTGTCGTTCCGGCGATCCCTGCAAGGAGCTTCCGTCGGGTGGTCATTTGTGCGTCTTACCCCATCAGTGTAATAAACTCTTGCGGCCCGCCTCTCAGTGATGAAAGTGAGGTCGGTATGATAGGGGAATAAAAATCAAGGGGAAAATCGTTCGAGTTGGAACGTGGCTCGCGAGAGCCCGTTATAGCGTGACTGTGTCGCCGTCCTGATCGATTAGGGTGTCTGGCGCTGCGATGACAACGTTTCGGGTTGCGCCCGAGTCCGTCGTGATTTCGAGTTCAGCCTGCTGACCTTCCTGCAGAAGGTTCAGGTCTTGATTATTTATCACCGTATTCGTCGTTGTGCCACTACCTGCCGAGTATGCAACGTCAAGCAGATTCACGACGACATCCGATTCGGATCCGTACGCGTTCGCCGGGGTGTCAACGACATTTCCGGCGCCGTTATCGACAGCAACAACTGAGTTGCCAGTTGCGTCACCGCTGGTGTCTGCCTCAACATCTATGGAGACTCCAAGCGGAATCACAACTTCATATCGGTCACCATCGCTCGTGATAACAGGGTCACTGGCAGTCTCTGCCGTCACGGCCTGGATGAAGTACACATTGTTTGATGCTGTGGCAGTGAGCTTTCCGTTGCTATTTGTTTTTTCGCTCACGTGGACGAGTTGCGCGAAACCATTGTCCCCGACGTACTGGATCGAGAGCCCACTCAGGTCGATTTCACTGCTTCCTGGGGAACGCTGCACAGTGATTCTCGCCTCATATATACTCCCTGACCCTTCGTTGTTGTTTCCGACCTCGCCAACTTCGCCAATAACGTTGACCTTGTCGGCGACCTGGTCGGTACTATCTTGTCCGGTCTGTTCGGCCTGGGTCTGTAGGAACCCAGCGGTGTTGATCAGGACGCCAGCGGCGATAGCGGCGACCAGCACAAGTGCGATGAACACGATGAGCGTGCCGATCCCAACTTGCCCGCGGTCGTTCGGTACTTTTTTTCTCATTGTTTTAATCATCTATAGCGTCACCGTATCGCCACCTTTCCCGACGAACGTGTCGGGCGCGGTGATGACGACATTCCGCGTTGCACCGCTGTCGGTCGTAATCTCTAATTCTGCTTGTTGCCCTTCATCCAGCAGACTAAGTTCTGAATTGTCTACAATGTCTACGGGGGCAGTCCCTGCGAGGGTTACAATATCCAGAACCACATCTGAACCATCACCATAGAATCCATTAGCAACAACTTTACTTCCTCCTCCTCCCGTTGTGTCCCTAACTTCAGTGGTTGGTCCGGAAACTTTGCGAACTACTGTTCCCGTTGGAATGACAATTTCATAGCGATCACCGTCGGCGGTGATCACCGGATCCCCCGGTGTTTCTGCAGTGACCGACTGGATGAAGTACACATTGGTTGCGGCACTCGTGCCACCACCAGAGCCAGAGTCGATAGCATCCTTTTGCTCGCTCACGTGGGTGAGTTGTGCGAAGCCGTTGTCCCCAACGTACTGGATCGACAATCCGCTGAGGTCAACCTCACTACTCCCCGGCGACCGCTGAATGGTCAGCGTCGTCTCAAAGATCTTGTTCTCCGAAAGGCCAACGCTACCGTCACTCGAATCAGCAACTTCACCAACTTCACCAATAACGTTGATATTGTCGGCAACTTGGTCGGTACTGTCTTCTCCAGTCTGTTCAGCCTGGGTTTGGAGGAACCCAGCGGTGTTGATGAGCACGCCCGCGGCGATGGCGGCGACCAGCACGAGTGCGATGAACACGATCAGCGTGCCGATCCCGACCTGTCCACGGTTGTTGTCCAGTTTCATTTGAGTCATTTGTTATAGAGTCACCGTATCTGCGTCGGTCGTACCAACGAGCGTATCAGGAGCCGTGATAACCACATTTCGGGTGGCGCCAGCATCGGTGGTAATCTCTAATTCTGCCTCCTGACCTGCTGTCAATTCAGTGAGGTCACCCCCACTAGCAGTATTATCATAGTC
>JAQCNR010000219.1 GCA_028274925.1 Halovenus sp. | reverse complement strand
AGTGGCGCGGTGAGGAGTACAGCGTCGACCTCCACCAGAAGGTCAAAATCGAGTGTGTCGTCGCCGATGTCCCGACCGACGACGTGGTCGAGGCCATCGCAGAGGCCGCAAGCACCGGCGAACCCGGTGACGGTAAGGTCTTCGTGATGCCCGTCGAGGACGCACTCCAGATCCGAACCGGCAAGCGCGGCACCGAAGCAGTCTAACGCGGCTACGACGAGTTTTCGACTTTTTTCACCGAACAAGACAGTCAGCGTCAGCTACGGAAAAGGTATTGTTACAGGGGAAATACTCTTGTAGTAGTTAGGAATGAGTGACCAGAGTACAGGAGTATCGCGACGCGCGGTGCTCGGTTCAGTGGGGACTGCAGGGGCGGTAACGCTCGCAGGGTGTGGAGTGCTGTCGAGTAACCAGACAGAAAGCGACGACAGCGGAATTACGCTCGGAGTCGCGATTCCGGAAGATGGTCGGTGGGCCAACGAGGGCCAACTACTCCAGGCGGGGTATCTGCTGGCGACACAGCATCTCAACTCGGGGGCAGGGCCGATGGTCGCCGACGGGGAGTACGAACCACCCTTCGGCGAACTCGGCGGCGGATTGCTCGGCGAGACCGTCGAGTTGGCGGTTGCAAACACGGCTTCGACCGCCGACGGAGCGCAGCAGGCAGTTGGAGAACTCGCCGAAAAGGACGCGACAGTCATCGCTGGCGGCGGCTCGCCGGCCGAAGGACTGGGACTACAGACGGCCGCGGCCGAGGAAGAACTCGTCTACATGAGCGGGTTCACGCCGACGAACCAGTTGGGTGGCAGCGAGTGCTCTCGCTTTGGCTTCAACAGTGTGTACAACTCGCGGCTGGCCGTCGACGCGCTCGGAACAGTTATGCCGGAGTCGCTGCCTGAGACAGAGCGCACGTTCGCGCAGGTCTATCCGGAGAGTGACTTCGGCGAGGAACAGCTCAGCACCGTACAGAATCGCCTCAGCGAAACGACGCGGTTCAGAGAAAACAGAGACTTTGCGACGCAGGTCGGCGCTGGCGGCTACACCGACACCCTGGACGACGTGCTCTCGACGCAGGTGTCGATAATCGTGTTGAATTTCACCGGCCTGAACGGCGCAATCGCACTGCGGGACCTCGCCGAACTTGCCGAGGAGCGTGGCCGGGAGGATATCTACGCGGTCGTCCCCATCATGACACGGGAACTGCTGCGCAACGCCGGCGGTGCACTGAGCATCAACGGCAACCGCGTGCTCGGGACGGTGCCGTGGACGCCGGAGTTCGACGACCCGTTCAGCAGTCGGTTTCTGTCCAGTTGGGCGGACGCGAACGTCGCCGCCGAACTCGACGCACCAGAAGTGCCGTCGGCACTGAGCTATCTCGCGTACGTCCAGTTGTACCAGTACGCTGGCGCGGTCGAACGCGCTGGCAGCACCGACTCCGGCGACGTAATCGCGGAACTGGAAGGCCAAGAGTTCAGCATCAGCCCCGGGACGGCGACGATGCGAGCCTGCGACCATCAGGCAATCCAGCCCGTTCCTGTCGTAGAGGGGCTCCCGGACATCCGCCAGAACCCTGGGGAGTACACCTCACTCGTGGAAACCGCCAGCGTGGCCTACGACTGCGACAGCGGACCGGCAAGCGACTGCGGGCTCTAGGACGGTAGATTCTTTCGCGCCGCGGCCAAATCCCCCAGTATGAACCACGAGCAGTCTCGGTCGCTGTACGACCGCGCGCTTTCGGTCCTGCCCGGCGGTGTCAACTCGTCTGTTCGCGCGACACAGCCGTACCCCTTCTTCATCGAGCGAGGTGACGGCGGAGAGGTTATCGACGCTGACGGCAACAAGTACATCGACTTCGTAATGGGCTACGGGCCCCTGCTTCTGGGCCACAGCCTGCCCGAACCGGTCCAGTCGTCGGTCCAACAGCACGCCAGCCAAGGACCGATGTACGGCGCACCGACCGAGGTCGAAGTCGAACTCGCGGAGTTCGTCGCACGTCACGTCCCAAGTGTCGAGATGACACGCTTCGTCAACAGCGGTACCGAGGCAACAGTGTCTGCGGTGCGACTCGCCCGCGCTTACACCGGTCGCGACAAGATTGTCATCATGCAGAGCGGCTACCACGGCGCACAGGAGTCGACGCTGGTCGAGGGCTCGGGTGCGAACACGCATCCCTCCAGTCCGGGGATTCCGGACTCTTTCGCCGAGCACACACTGACAGTGCCGTTCAACGACGAGGAGGCAGTTCACGAAGTATTCGAGCACCACGGCGACGAGATTGCAGCGGTGATGACCGAGCCGATTCTCGGCAACTACGGCATCGTCCACCCGATTGAGGGCTATCACGAGACGCTGCGAGACCTGACCGACGAGCACGGCTCGCTGTTGATTTTCGACGAAGTGATCACCGGCTTCCGTGTCGGCGGACTACAGTGCGCACAAGGGAAATTGGGAGTGACACCCGATATCACGACCTTCGGCAAAATCGTCGGCGGCGGCTTCCCAGTTGGCGCAATCGGCGGGCGCTCGGAGATTATCGAGAACTTCACGCCAGCGGGAGATGTCTTCCAGTCTGGCACCTTCTCGGGCCACCCCGTGACGATGGCCGCTGGCCTCGAAACGCTGCGCTACGCCGCCGAGAACGATGTCCACGAACACGTCAACGAACTCGGCGAGAAACTCCGGTCAGGGCTGACCGACATTCTGGCAGACCAGGCTCCGGAGTACACCGTCGTCGGCACCGACAGCATGTTCAAGACGGTGTTCACTCGTGAGGGGCCGGGTACCCGGGATGGCCACTGTGAGGCAGGCTGTACGCAACAGGACTCCTGCTCGCGGTACGACTACTGCCCGAAAAACGGGATGGACGTGAAACAGACCGAGACTGACCGCTGGGAACGGCTGTTCTGGCAAGGGATGAAAGAGGAGGGGGTCTTTCTCACTGCGAACCAGTTCGAGTCACAGTTTATCTGTAACGCGCATACAGAGTCAGATATCGAGACGGCACTGGAAGCGTACAAGGCCGTCCTGTAGCCATGACACCACCCGAAACTGACGACGACGACGGAGACAGCGCAGACGACGAACGACTGCTGTTCGGCGAGCGCCGCGAGGAGACGACGCTGCTCGCGGGCAGTGACCTCGGCGTGACACAGATTGCTGTGGCCGCCGCACAGGTCGGGCAGTTCTCGCTGCTCGAACGCTGTGCAGTACGGGACATCGCAACAGACAGCCCGACAGTCATCGTTGGGACCGACGAGGACGTGTTTCGCCAGACGAACAATGGACTGCAATCACTCGGATTCGGTCCCGCCGAGGCTGTCGGCGTCGACGCCGACTGGGTCTACGCGGCGGACGCCGACCGCGTTGCCAGATTAGCTCGGACAGACGGAGAGACAGCGAGTGCCGACGACTGGGAGACGGTCGGGGCTGTCGAAGAGCCGAGACGGTTTGTGGGGAGTCTGCTCGCGGCCGACAGTCTGGTCCGGGTTGGCGACGAACTCGAATCACTCGGGCTCGAAGACGTACACGACCTCTCGCAAGATGGCACACTCGTTGCGGCAGAAACTGGATTGTACGAGCGTCGTGACGGCGAGTATCACCGACTGCTCGACGGAGCGGCAACCGCAGTTGTCGCCGAGGACGAGCGAGCACACGCCGTTGTGGACGGCCGTCTCTACGAGCGCGAGGCCAACGAGTGGGTCGAACAGGAGTTGCCCGGCGGCGCGGAGCCAGTCCGTCTCGCGTACGGAGAGACGCTGGTCGTCGTCGACACGGCCGGAACCATCCACGTCGGTGCCGACCCCGAGGTGACCCACGACGGTCACGGCGGGTGGCGGTCCCAGCCCATCGGCCTGCGCGGCGTGACCGCACTGGTCGCAGTCTGATTAGTCCATCACGTTTGTGAGGGTGTCGACGCTTCGCTCATCCAAGGCAGTGTAATACAACCGAACCTCACAGAGGCTGCCGTCGAGGTTCTGAATGGATGGATTGGAGTCCGCTGCGAGGATAATCTCGCCGAGGTTAACACTGCGTTCCAGCGCAGCAGTGCCGACCTGCTCACCGTTGCGATATAGCGCCATCTCCTCGCCATCGTAGGTGCCAATCAGTACCTGTGTTTCGTCTGCAGGAATTCCCTCGGCGTACAGTGCTGCGCTCGGTGACGTGAGATAGCCGATATTGTACTCCATCCGGTGCGGGTCGCCGTAGTCACGGTCCGTCTCGATATACCACGCGAATTGGGAGCTCTGGTACTCGATGAGGTTCTGGATACCGCTTCCGGCGCCGTCGTATCGGTATGTGATAGCGATAGTCAGTTCGTCGATGCTGTCCGGACCGTCGAGAGTGAGGTCACCGATATCGATGTGACTGCCTGTTTTTCCATCGAAATCCATGCAGCCGTCACTGCGAGTGTACTCCCCGTAGGCAGTGCCGTCGTTGTCGTTTCCAGACTCGTCGGCGACAGTGTCGCCGCTGTCACCGTTGAACGGATAATAGGCGATGAAGTCACCGATTTCTGTGCGGTCGTCAATCTCACGTTGGACGAGGACAGACTGTTCGCCATCGGCCGAAACGACTGTAATCTGGTCACCGGGCGCAGTCGGGAGTAACACCGATTGACCTGCGCTGTCGGCGCTGAGTTGCTCAACTGGCTTCCCGTTCAACTGCACGATGACGTCTGTGCCCAGCGCTTTCGGAGTCATGACGAGCCCAGCGGAGGTCTGTTCGTAACCGAACGACGCCTCTGCGGTCGGTGTCCCGAACCCATCGAGAAAAGCAAACCCGAATACGACGACAACCAAGCTGACAACGACCACGACAGCCACGAGCAGGACGACGCCGAGAACGGAACTCGCACTTCGACAGTCGGGCAGGCAGTTCATCTGTTCGTTCGTTATTGTGTCGGAACTATATATCCATCCCGTGGCTTCAGGCGAGGAAAATCGTAAACTGGTTTAGCGCGGGCGGCGACTCCCCCAACATGATCGTTGCAGGGTCGGCCACACAGGGGCTCGCGGCCGAACTCGCCGCCGAAACAGGCCGGGCGCTCGCGCCAGTCTCCTACGAACAGTTTCCGGACGGCGAGCGGAAGGTGCAGGTCACCGCCACGGCGGATCGGGCCGTAGTCGTCGCCTCGACTATTTCCGATGGAGATTGGGTCGAACTCCTCCAGTTGCAGGACGCACTGGCCGAGGCCGGCGTCGAACACGTGACCACAGTCTTGCCGTATATGGGATACGCCCGTCAGGACCAAGCCTTCGAAGACGGTGACCCGGTCTCAGCACGCGCGATGGCGCGAGCTATCTCCACGGGAACTGACCGGGTTGTCACCGTTAACCCCCACGAGGAGGCCGTTACAGAGTTTTTCGACGTACCGACGACGACTGTCGACGCCGCCGGACGACTGGCCGCACCGCTGGGCGAACTGACCGACCCGCTCTTTCTCTCGCCGGACGCCGGCGCAATCGAACTGGCAGAAACGGTCCGAGACGCCTACGGCCGCGGAGCGGTCGACCACTTCGAGAAGACACGCCACTCCGGCACCGACGTCGAAATCGAACCCAGCGAAGCCGCCGTTACCGGCCGAGATGTCGTGCTGGTCGACGACATCGTCGCCACCGGGTCGACAATGAGCGAGTCCGTCGCGGTGCTGAACGAGCGTGACGCGGGCAATGTCATCGTCACCTGTGTCCATCCGCTGCTGGTCAGCAACGCCCGGCTGAAACTGGGCCGGGCTGGCGTCGAGACGATTTACGGCACGGATACAATCGATTGCGGCGTCAGTGAAGTGAGTGTCGCGCCGGCAGTTGCAGACGTGCTGTGACGGCCCGCCTCGCCTACAAGAACCGGATTCTACTGGTGCTCGTGCTCGGCTGGTCGGCACTGCAGTGTGGCCGCTTTCTGTTGCCACCCCTGCTCCCACGAATCACGGAGACGCTATCCTTTTCGCCGGCAGGCATCGGCGCAGCACTGACCGCCTTCGGGCTGGTGTACGCCGCCGTCCAGTATCCCAGTGGGACCTACTCCGACGAACTCTCCCGAGCGACGCTCATCGTTCCCGGTTTTGTCGTACTCGTGATGGGGTTCAGCGCCATCGCACTGTCAGTCACTGCCGGCCTGTTCGTCGGGGCTGTCGTGGTCCTCGGTATCGGCAAAGGGCTGTTCGCCAGCCCCTCGCGGGCGCTTCTGGGTGACCTGTTCACTGCGCGCCGGGGCCGGGCGCTGGGTATCTACTCCGCCGGCACCGATATTGGCGGCGTGGTCGCCTCGGGGCTTGCCGTTGTCGTGCTCGCGATTGGTGTCTGGCAATTTGCCTTCTTGCCGGTGATTGTCGTCCTCGCACTCGTTGGGTTGCTGTACGTGGTCTGGAACCGCAAGCGCTACGAATTCTCGTCGGTTGGCCTCGCGCCGGGTGAGACGGCCGGCCGCCTGCTCGCAACGCGGGACCAGCGCGAAACGCTCGTCGCCTTCTCGGTATTCTATTTCTTCGTCGGCGGGCTGACTAATTTCTTCCCAACACTGCTGGTCGCCGGCGGATTCTCCGAGACTATCGCGGGTGGGAGTTTCGCGCTCCTGTTCGCGGCCGGTATCCTCGCCAAGCCAATCGCCGGTGACCTCTCAGACCGGTTTCCGCGGCTGGTAGTTGGTATCTGTGGATTGCTCGTCGCGCTGGCCGGTACCGCACTCGTGCTCGTTGCGTCCTCGCTCCCGCTCGTTCTCGTCGGCACGACACTGACCGCGCTTGGATACAAGACCCAGTTCCCCATCGCGGACACGGTGGTGATGGAGGCCGCACCTGACGGGAATATGGGCAGTGACCTCGGCTTGTCACGGGCAGTCTTTCTGACGGCGAACGCGCTCGGACCAGGGTTCGTTGGTCTCGTCGCAGAACTGACGAACTTCACCGTCGCGTTCTGGCTGCTCGGCGCGACGCTGCTGGTGAGTATCGGACTGCTCGCCCGGCAGTACCGCCGCCACCGCGGCCAACCTCGTTAGGGACCTCTTTTATTCGGGAATCGGGCGTATCAACACATGGAATGTCAGACTCCGAATACGCGCTGCAGGCGACGCTCGAAGCGAAACCAGAGAAGGCTGACGAGGTCAAAGAATTTCTCGAATCCGCGCTGCCGATGGCCGAGGACGAAAAACAGACGACAACGTGGTTCGCGCTCCAGTTCGACGAAACGACGTTCGGTATCTTCGACACCTTCCCGAACGAGGAGGGACGACAGGCACACCTCGACGGCGAGATTGCCGCCCAGCTGATGGCCAACGCCGACGAACTGCTGGCCGAGGAGCCACAAATCCAAGAGGTCGACGTACTGGCGGCGAAACACTCGGCGTAATCACCGGTTAGCGAGGCACTGTTCAATCCGAGTCAATGCCCGCGAACAGACCACGGCGTACCCCGCCGCCGCGAGTGGAATCTCGAAGACCACCCGACAGCCCTCTGCTTCGGGTTCGACTCTGTGCCCCGTCGCTGGAATCTTCGCCACGCGCCAGGTCCACCGACCAGCAGTCTCGGTCAGTTCACTGTAGTCGTCAATCTCGAACGGAATCCACAGCCCGCCGGGAATTCGAGCTCTCCCGGTCGTTCCCGCCTCGATTTGCTCAGCGTCGCAGTCGACAGCCCGGACGCTCGGTCCCCACTCTGGCCACCGCTCCGGCGTGACGAGTAACTCCCACGTCCGCTCGGGGGCAACCGGAATCCGCCGGTCGACTTCCAGCCGTCGGCCGCCGGGCGTGCGGGCGATGTTCATAGCTCGATTTCGAGTCCATCGTGTGCGAATTCGATACCGTCGTAGGAATCTTGCTCTGCGAGCGCAGCGAAGTCGTCGTGGCTCCGGGCAGTGAAGTGTTCGATTTCCGTGAGCAGCGTTCGGTCGGGGTCGACGCGGTCGATGCGGTCCAGCACTTCCTCGTGAGTGAGTTCGTCGTCGAGAAAGGCCAAGTCGGCGTCGGTGAGAATCCGGTCGCCATCTGGATCGTACTCGAACATCCCACACTCGAAGACTGCGAGGTCGATTGACTCGGGGAGGGCCGACTCGTCGAGATACCGGGCGTCGTCGGAGGCAATCAGCACCGTCTCGTCGCCGCGAGTAATCTCGAAAACTGTCGCGTCGAGTTCCTCGTCTTCGAGTGCATACGGAATCGGGCGAACGGTCGTGTCACCGACGGTGAACGGCCCGTCGTCGAGAAATTCCACGTCGAGAAAGCCCTGCTGTCTGAAATGGGAGAGTTGCCCGAACGAGTCGAGCGTTCGCTCGTAGACAGTCTCAGTCGTGACGAGTGTCGGGCCGCCGGCCGCGATGGCCTCGAGCAGGCCGTCGTGGGCGGTCATATCTCGTGACTGAACCAGACGGAGGCCGTTAATGTGGTCGGGGTGCCAGTGGGTGAGAAAGATGTACTCCAGATCCGTGATTTGTTCGCGGTTGAGTGCCCGGAATGCGAACTCTGGGGCGTCGATCATCGCCGCAATGTCGGGGAGATACAGCGAGTTGCCGCCACGGCTGTACGGCGGGCCAGATTCGCGGGCCTGTTCGCAGACAGTACAGGAGCAGGTCGGCGTCGGAATCGGCGTGTTCCCGCCCGACCCGAGAACGAGCAGGCGCATACGTTCGCTTGAACCGGTCGCGAGTTAGACTTTCGGGGCGGCCCGGAGCAACAGCCCAACGGGAACGAGCAGGAGTGCGCCGCCGATAAACGGCGACCAGTAGATGGCGACGTAGGCCGCCGCAGCGACCGGCGGGCCGATAGTCCGGCCAAGACTACCGGCCGCCTGTGTGAAACCGAACGCCGAGCCCTGCGCTGCGGCGATGTGGCCCCCGGCAGCGCCAGCGAGCAGGCGGGCACTGAACAGGACGACGAGGCCGAGAGCCGTGCCGAAGGTGGCACCGACCTCCGCGGCGACGCCGAAGACCAGCCACGCGATTCCGGCCACGCCCACCGAGAGCATCAGTATCGGTCGGCGGCCGCGCTCGTCCGAGATGCGGCCGAGCATCGGTGCGGCAACGAACTGCGCGAGCGAGTACGACGCCGCGAGCAGACCAATGAACACGTCGCTGACACCAAAGGACCGGACGTAAAACGGGAGAACCGGGATAATAATTCCAAAGCCGAGCAGGTCGATGAAGACGATGGCAACGACGACAGCAACCGGGCGGCGGGAACTCTTGGAGAGGGTCGGTTCAGTCTCGACACCCGTCGTCGCCTGCCGTGAACTCACACCCCCGGTTTCGGACGCGAGTGGTATTGGTGTGTCGACCGGCCACCCACGCTTTTGGTTGGTGGCTGTGTCAGCGCCAGTAATGACAACAGCTCCGTTCGACCTGGTGTTGATGACCGACGACCACGGTGGCATCGATTCGATTACCGAACAGGCCCAGCGCGCCGAAAATCACGGCTTTTCGTACGTCACGATGGGCGAGACGACTGGCTGGAATATCATCCCGGTGCTCACCGTCATCGCCGAGCGAACTGAAGAAATCGGTATCACTGACGACGTGCTCTCACCGTACGCCCGAGCACCGACCGTCTACGGTCAGACGGCGTTGACGATGGACGAGATTACCGACGGCCGGTTTCGGCTGGGACTGGGGACGAGTTCACCCGCGCTGGCCGAGGGCTGGCACTGCAGCGAGTTCGACCGACCGCTCCGGCGACTGCGCGAGACTATCGACATCATCCGGCAGGTCTACGGAGGAGACTCAGTCGTCTACGACGGCGACGTCTACGAGATTGACGGGTTGAGTTACGAGCAGTCAGTTCCCGAGGAGTCTCCAGCCATCGATGTCGCGGCACTCGGGCCTAAAGGGACGGAACTCGCTGGCCGGTTTGCCGATGGCTGGGTGCCACAACTGTTCACCCACGACGGACTTCGCGACCGACTGGAGGACCTCGAACGTGGCGCAGAACTCGGCGAGCGCTCGCCAGACGACGTGCGGGTCAGCCCAATAATTCGGACCTTCGCCAGCGAAGAGCCAGAACGTGCCCGGGCCATTGCCAGCCAGATGCTTTCGTTCCTCATCGGCGCGTATGGTCCCTTCTACGGCAACTCGATGGCCGAACAGGGCTACGAAGACGAGGTTGCAGAGATTCGTGAACTCTGGGAACAGCGCGACACCGGAGCGATGGCCGCGGCGTTGCCCGACGAGTTGCTTGACTCGGTCGCTGCTGTCGGCACACCTGAGCAAGTGCGCGCGAAACTCGAAGCATTCGCGGAAATCGACGGCGTCGACGCGATTCGGATGGGCTTCGTCTCCGGGATGAGCCAAGAAGACAAACTCGCCACGATGGAGGCAGTCGAGCCGCTGGTTGAGTGAAAAGACATACTTGCGGTCCAGACGACCAGTAGGTATGTCGTCGTATAACTATACTATCCTCCACATCTGGGGGATTCCTATCAGAATCAATATCTCGTTGCTGGTCTTTCTCCCGATACTGGCCTTTCTCATCGGTAGCGGCGAGCAAATCGGTGTGTACTCGTCGCTCATCTCCCGGCTGACGCCTGCAACGGTCGACCCGGCGGCGTTGTCGGGGCCGAACGACCGGTGGGTAATCGGGACAGTCTCGGCAGTCGCGCTGTTCGGTAGCGTCACGTTCCACGAACTCGGCCACGCGTGGGCTGCGATGCGCTACGATATCGAAGTTGAATCGATTACGCTGTGGCTGCTCGGCGGACTCGCGAGTCTCTCCAGCATGCCCGACGAGTGGAACCGTGAACTCGTGATTGCGATTGCCGGCCCGGCAGCGAGTCTCCTGCTCGCGGCAGGCGCGTTCGCAGCAGTGATCGTCACCCCCGCCTCCGCAACACTGCTCGTATACTGTCTGGGCTTTCTCTGCGTGATGAACATCCTGCTCGCCGTGTTCAACATGCTGCCAGCGTTCCCGATGGACGGCGGCCGGGTGCTGCGAGCACTGCTCGCGCGCAACCGGTCGTACGTGAGCGCGACCCGGACCGCCGCGAGCGTCGGTTCGCTTTTTGCGCTGCTCTTTTTCATCGTGGGAATTCTCAACGTCAGCCCGCTGTTGCTCATCCTCGCGCTGTTCATCCACGTCTCGGCGAGCAGCGAATCTCGGTCGGTTGTCGTCGCTGGGCTACTCTCGGGACTGACCATCGCAGACCTGGTCGGTGACGAAGAGCCACTCCCTGCCGACAGCACCGTCGAAGCAGCGCTTGACAGACTGTTCGTGAGTCGGCGGAGTGAACTGGCCGTCGTCGACGAGTACGGCGAAATTATCGGTGTCGTCACCACAGGCGACCTGCGGTCGGTGCCGACAGAGGCCTACGCGAGCACCGCTGTTGGCGAGGTAGCGACGCGTGACCTCCCACGTCTCGACGGGCGGGCTGACGCCATCGACGGACTGACCGTACTCTCTGGGAGCGAAAGTCCTGTTGCGCTCGTCGAGTGGGACGGCGAACCGGTCGGACTCGTCTCGCGAGAGGATTTCGCGAGTGCACTGCGGATGCGACGAGACGCCGAACCCTTCTGAGCAATTCGACAGTATTTCCCGTCTGCTTGTCTCTATCTCTGACAACGACGAATGAGTGAGCACGAGACACCAGTTGGCCCCCTGTTCGAACTCCAGCGAGAGACGCTCAAACGCGGCGCAGATATACTGAACACCGGACGGTCAGCCCGTGAGGAAGCGTCGACAGCAGGACTCGACGCCACCGAAACGCTGGGGACACAGGTCCTCGAACTGGGCCGGCACTCGCTCACAGTCCCGCTTGCCGCTGCCGGGGCGGACAACGAGGGCACCCTCGACAGCCTCCGAGAGGCCATCGACGAGATGTTCGAAGCACTCCGAACACAGCACGACGAAGTCTACGAGACGGCCGCAGAAACCTACGACGAGGTAGATACGTCCGTGGCGCTACGCGAGGCCGAACAACTTGCCAACCTCATCGAGATGAGCGAACGGGCCGAGGCACAGTTCGCCGAAGCATTCGCTGAACTCGAAGCAGGGCCAGCGCGGAGCGACGAAGCCGTCACAGAAGTTCTCGACCACCTCGAACGATTCTCGGCGCGACTCGACGCTGAAACCGGGCGATACGCCACCGCGGAGGAGACACCACAGGTTCGCTGTCAGGTCTGTAACGAGCAGTTCGAGGGACTCACCTACGCCCACCTGAAGAGCCACGGGCTGACTATCGAGGAGTATCGAGAGAAATTCGGCGACGACGTGCCCCTGTAATTACCGCTCTCCGAGCGTGGCGAGCAGATGCGAGACGTGCAGGCGGTCGTTCGTTCCTTCGTGCAAATCCATATCTATCTCCCCGGCGCGGCGATGCAGTGCAGCGAGTTCGTCGCCGGAGTACCGTGAGCGTGCCACTTCGAGCACGTCAGCAAGCACCTCACTGCCGCTATAGCCTTCGTCAACCAGTAACTCGTCGAGTGTCGACCGCGCGTCGGTGAACTCACCAGCCTCGGCGTCGGCGATCATCTCCTGAACGCGCTCGTCGATACCGACCGCCGACAGCGTCTCGTAGGCGGCCTGCATCGTGATTTTGCCTTCCTGTTCGTGGGTGGTCTGGGCGTTCAGGATGGCCTGGCGGAGGTCACCGCCGGCCGCCCCCGCGATGTACTCCAGTCCTTCGTCGTCGTATTCAGCGCCCTCAGCGTCGGCGATACCTTCGAGAACAGAAATTATCTCGTCCTGTGTGGGAGCACGGACTGGAATCGGGAAACACCGCGAGCGGATTGGCGGGATGAGCGCCGAGGGCTGGCGGGTCGTGATGACGAACTGGCTGGCCTCGTAATACTGCTCCATCACTCGCCGCAGCGCCTGCTGGAAGTCCTCGCGGATTCCTTCGGCGTTATCCAGCACGACAGTCTTGTACTCGCCAGTCGCGGGTGAGTAACTCGCAGATTCCTTGAGAACGTGGTTGATCAGGTCAGCTTTCGAGGAGTTGCGGCGTCGCTTCGCGTCGATAAACCGGCTGAATCGCGGGTCGTTGGCAATCTCTTTTTTCGTCGAATCGAAGAAGTCGGCGACGTTAATTTCGATCCGGTCGGCACCGGGATTCTCGTGGGCTGCCCGGGTCAACGCCCGGACCGCCGCTGTCTTGCCGCTGCCGGCCGGGCCGTGAACGACGAGATTCATCGGCTCTTCGAGCGCGCGCTCGAAATGGTCGCGAACGTCAGCCTGTGGCAGGTCCGCGATGTCGGGCGCGTGGCGCTCGGTCCAGAGTGGCCCCTCCATTGGCTGTCGGTTCGGCCCCCGTCGGTACAAATCTTCGCTTTACTCGCGATGGACCGTCCCGCGTGGCTCGTACTCCATCTCCGCTGTCACAGTCTCGGCAATCTCGGCACCGAACTCCCGTTCGACGATGTGGACAGCCAGGTCCAGTCCGGAGGTGACGCCACCAGCAGTGAGAATGTCGCCGTCGTCGACAACACGCGCGTCAACAACGTGGGCGTCAGTGTCGCGGAGGTCATCGAGCGCCCCACGGTGTGTGACTGCCGACCGCCCGTCCAGCACGCCCGCTCGGGCGAGAATCATCCCGCCGGTGCAGACACCGGCCAGCGAGACGCCCGCGTCGTAGTACTCGGCAAGCAGGTGCGGAATTGTGCCATCTTCGGCGACCGACCACGCACCCGCCGCCGAGCGGTCGTTCCAGCCACCGCCGGGAACAACGAGCAGGTCAGGGTCGACCGCGTCAAGCGTCCCGTCAGTTTCGATGGTGAGGTCGTGGCTGGCGGTGACCGTCGCCGCAGAATCGACCGTCCGCAGCGACACCGTACAGTCGGCCCCGGCGTCGGCGGCGTTCGCAAACACCTCGTAGGGGCCGATGGCGTCGAGTTCGTCGAACCCTTCGTAGACGAGGATGGCGATCTCCATCTCAGACCTCTTCGAGGTCATCAGCGAGGTCGTCGACCGTCTGGCGCACGTCCTCGACAACCTCGGTCTGAGTTTCGGCCAAGTCGGCCGTGTCCTGTGCACCGTCGCGGACGGTCTTGGCCTGGTCAGCTGCCTCGTCGATGGTCGCGGCGACGGATTCGACCCGGGTAGCTTGCTCGTCGTTCGCGGCGGCAATCTCGTCGGTGCTGGCCGCGGCGTCTTCGATTGCCTCGACAATCTCGGCCAGCGAGTCCAGCGCGGATTCGACCTCGTCGGTCGCAGTCGCGGCCTGGTCGTAGGCCTGTTCAACCTCGGAGACGGCCGTCCTGCTTCGGTCTTGGATTGCTTCGACTTCCGAGCTAATCTCGTCGATGTACTCCTGAGTCTCGTTTGCGAGGGCTTTCACCTCGTCCGCGACGACGGCAAACCCTTCCCCGCCCTGGTCGGCGCGGGCCGCCTCGATGTTCGCGTTCAGCGCCAGCATGTTCGTCTGGTCGGCAATCTCGGCGATGACCTCGGTGATTTCGTCGATATCGTCCATCCGGTTTGCGAGTTCAGTAATCGTCTCGGTGAGTTGCTTGCTGGCTGTCAGCATCCCGTCGGCGGCTTCGCCGGCCTGCTCGCCGGCCTGCTGGCCCTCCGCGGCGCGTTCGCGGGCCTGACCGACGGTCTCGTTGATCTCGTCGGTCGTCGCAGCGATTTCCTCCATGCTGGCGCTGACCGATTCGACCTCCGAGAGCGCTTCTTGGAGTTTATCGTCCTGCTCGACGGCGTCGCCTTCGATCTGTTCGGCGTTGGTTGCGACGCGCTGTGAGATAGAATCGAGACGTTCGACGACATCGGCGAGTTGCTGGGCAACCTGCTCGTGGGTTTCGGTCAGTTCCCGCTCTTTGGCGTGGAGTTCAGTCACGTCACGAATCGCCGTGACCGTGCCAGTAATCTCACCCGCAGCGTCGTACATCGGTGTGCTCGAAATGACGACGTCGTGTTCGACATCGTCGTGGTCAAGCAGTTCCGTCTCGATACCGCGCATCGGTTCGCCAGCCTCCCTCGTTCGCTCGGCCATCGTCGTCTTGATGCCGTGAGTCTCGTAGGTCCGGAAGAGTTCCCACGGTTCGAGTTCAGGAACACGGGCTGGGTCGATCGATAGCAGGTCCTGTATCGCGGGATTGAACAGCGTGATCTGGCTCGATTCGTCGGCGACAACGACTGGTACCGGCAGTTCGTACAGCGCCTGAATCCAGCGGCGCTCGGCGGGGTCGAAATCACCGTAGATTCCCGGCTCGTCGATTGTAAGGACACCCTCTGACATATGATCTCAGTCAGAGCGGACGGGCAAAGTTGTTGTCCCGGGTTTATCGGCACTGATAGCAGAGCCAAAGACGAATCTTCATCTGTCAGAATCCCCAATCCAACGTAATGCCAGAAATCGACCTGCGGAGCGTGATGGGCGAGTTTGCAACCGGCGTCACGGCAGTCACACTGAACGGTCCCGAAGCACACGGAATCACAGTCAATGCCTTCAGTTCTGTCTCGCTGGACCCGCCGCTCGTGCTCGTCTGCCTCGACCACGGCACCGAGGCCCACGAGCAACTCCAGAGCGGCGACGCAGACGGCTACTGTGTCAACATTCTCGCGGCCGACCAGCAGATTCTCGGCGAGCACTTCGCAGATATGGCCGAAGAGGATATCGACCCCTTCGATGAGTTCCCGACGATGACGGCCGAAACCGGCGCACCGGTGTTCACCGAATCGCTCGGCTACGTCGACTGCTCGATTCACGAGGCTGTCGAGGCAGGCGACCACACGATATACATCGGGAGCGTCGAGGCCGCCGAACAACTCGAAGACAAAGACGCGCTGACGTTCTTCGAGGGCGAGTGGGGCCAACTCTCCTGAGCGGTTCCGCTACCCACAGGTTCTTCGCTGACACCGCCCCTACCCGGGTGTGATGGCAACTGATTCGCACGTAGATATTCGACTCGTTGACAAGGTCGCAATCGTAACCGGCGCATCCTCGGGAATCGGTGAGGCAACGGCAGAGGCACTCGCCGCCGAGGGCGCTCGCGTCGTTCTCGCTGCCCGTCGCGTCGAGGAACTGGAAGCGCTCGCCGACCGGATCGAATCAGACGGCGGCGAGGCCCTCGTTGTCCCGACCGACGTTACCGACGAGGAGGATATCGACGCGCTCGTCGAGGCGACGACCAACGAGTACGGCCAAATCGACATTCTGGTCAACAACGCCGGCGTCATGTTGCTCGAACCAGTCGAACGAGCAGACCGCTCCAATTTCCGCCAGATGGTCGAGGTGAATCTCCTCGGGCTGATGAATCTCACCCACGCAGTGCTGCCGGTGATGCAAGACCAGGAGGCAGGCCACATCGTCAACGTCTCTTCGGTGGCTGGCCGGGAGGCCTCGGCGAATTCGAGCGGCTACAATGCGACGAAATTCGGTGTCAACGCCTTTACTGACGCCGTTCGGCAGGAGGTATCGGGAGAAGGGATTCGGACAACCGTCATCGAGCCTGGTGCTGTCGAAACAGAACTTGCAACACACATCCCCGACGAGCAGGTCATCGAGCAGTTTGCCGAGATGGACCTGCCGATGCTCAACGCTGGCGACATCGCGCGTAGCGTCGTCTACGCGACGAGTCAGCCCCAGCGTGTCGACGTCAACGAAATCCTGATTCGACCGACTGGCCAGAATCTCTAAGCACGAACTCAGTACTTTTATTCGAGAGGGGCGTACGGCCAGTTGTGTCACAGGCGTCGTATCTCCGGTATTTCCCCTTCGAGCAGCCGTACGACCACCAGCAGGAGGCGATGGGACAGATTTACGACGCACTCGACGACAAATCAGATATTCTGTTCGAGGGCGCAACGGGGACGGGTAAGACGCTTGCCTCGCTCGTTCCCGCGCTGGAATACGCCCGCGAACACGACAAGACGGTTGTTATTACCACCAACGTCCACCAGCAGATGCGACAGTTCCGCCGCGACGCAAGCGCCATCGCCGAGACTGAGGACCTGCGAGCGGTTGTCTTCCGCGGGAAGGGGTCGATGTGTCATATCGACGTCGACTATCAGGAGTGTCAGGCGTTGCGGGATACGACCCGGGACCTCGTCGAGGTCGAACAGGAACAGGCCGAACTCGAGCGGAAACAGGGCGAACTTCTCGACCAGAGTCAGGCCGGCAACAGCGACGCTGCGGCGGCCCGGAGTTCGGTGATGGACGAACTCCAGTCCGTCGAGGAAGAACTGGAGGAGTTCGCGGACCGGGCGACCTGCGACCACTACTACCAGAATCTCACTACCGACAACACCGATTTTTTCGCGTGGCTCTACGACGACGTCCGGACGCCAGACGAAATCTACGAGTACGCCCACGAACGCGGGCAGTGTGGCTACGAACTGCTGAAAGAGGGCGTCGAGGGTGTCGACCTCGTTGTCTGTAACTACCACCACCTGCTGAGCCCGATGATCCGCGAGCAGTTTTTCCGCTGGCTCGGCCGGGACCCGGAAGACGTGGTCGCCATCTTCGACGAAGCGCACAACGTCGAAT
>JAQCNR010000208.1 GCA_028274925.1 Halovenus sp. | reverse complement strand
CGAACTCCACCTCTCGCCGGAGACGCTCGAACTCTCGCCGGGCGACGAGCCACCCGAGCGGGTTGCCCAGTACATCCGAGACACCGAGGATGTCGAGTATCAGGACAGCACGCTCGATTTGAGAATCACCGAACTGATCGTCGGAAACCGCCAGAAATTCATCGAGCGCCGTCTCGATATCGACGAGTCGGTCCATGTCTACGGTGCCGTCGGCCGCGCGCCAGCGGGCGAGTGGGGGAGCAATCTGGTCGACGCACTGTTGACCCGGGACGAGAATACGCCGCTCGTGATTTCTGACGGCTCTGAGCGCGATACCGCGTGGCGAATCGTCAAGAGTCACCTCGGCTGGCCACTGCTCTCGGTTGCCTGTCTGCTCATCGGCGCGTACGGACTCGTGCTCGGAGTCGGGCCGGTAATTGGCTAATGCCTGTCCGTCGCTGGTCAGATATTGCGCGTCTCGTTAATCATCACATCCGACTCGAAGACGACCTCAGTTTCGGCCAGTAGCGGCTCGCCGCCGCGGTTTTTCGGGATTGTGAGCTGGTATTGCATCTCGCTTGTCGCCGGCACCAGTTCCAGTTCGACGACGACGTCACTAATTGCCAGCGTGATATCACGGAGTGGTGGTGCCTCTTCGAGCGTGATACAGTGCAAGATTCCGAGGCTGTCCGTCTCGAGGACCTTCGATTTGAACTTGTTTATGACCTCTCTGTACGTGTCTGTCCCTTCGGTTTCTTCCAGCGGATTCACCGGGTCGAGGATGATGTTCATCTGGCGGTCGACCTTCTCGAGAGTCTCGTAGACAGCGTCGAGCGTCTCGTCGCCGTTGGTTATCGGCGACGAGTAGCCCCGCGACCCCGTGAGTTCCTTCACCGACTCCTTGTCCATTCGGCTCGTTTTCTGGAGGTCCTCGACGAACACGTCGTCGCTGACGTCCCCGAGGCTCTCCTCGACGGCTTGGGACTCGCGGAGGGCGCTCAGATACAGCGTCGGTCGCAGTCCGAGTGTCTGCTGAAACAGATGCTCGCTCTGTGTTGCCGGCCCGGCAATAATCGAGACGAGACTCCCGGCCTCGATTCCCCCGGAGAGTTCCCGGTCTAGTCCGTGGATTCCGGTTCCTAACTTCTCGTCCGCCGAAATCTGCCTGTATCCCATGTTCCACCATCACAAGGGTTGCTATACTTACTGTATTACCGTCACTGAATGAGGCTTAGACAATTATTAACAGAATGTATGCGAGTTTAAACTTCTCTGAAAGTTTCTTTGCGGCTTGGCGACGCCACGCGAAATACCTCCGAGTTTGTCCAACGGGCTGGGTAGCCACTTGCTGAACCGCTCTGTCTGCTTATGTCTGTGCTTCAGGCGTCGCCATCTCCGCGGACTGGGTGTTTTCTCGATGTGCAAACCACCGTGCTCAGGCGTTGCGAACCTGCTTGAGGATATCCGGGGCCGCTTCCAGTGCCGCCTCGAGTGCCTCGCTGTCGGGGCCGCCGCCCTGTGCGAAATCCGGCGGGCCGCCGCCACCGCCGCCGACTCGACTCGCGAGTTCGCCAACCACGTCACCGGCGTCTACCGCGACGCCGTCCGGTACCGCGACGACGAACTGTGCGCCCTCGGCTCCGGAGCCGACGACTGCAATTTTCCCGTCTTCGACCAGCGCGTTTGCCGTTGCGCGAAGTTCGTCCATGTCGGCGTCGAGGCGCTGGATGACAGCCGTCGTGCTGTCGATTTCGACCTCTTCGCCGTCGCCGGAGCCACCGGCGCGGGCCGCGGCGAGTTCCTCTTTGAGTTCGTCGACGCGCTTGCCCCGCTCTTTCCACTCGTCGAAGAACCGTTTGGCCGTCTCGGGCACGTCCTGTGGCGTCACATCCAGTATCTCTGCCGCTTCCAGTAGCGCGTTTTCGGTCCGCTGTGTTGCCTCGACTGCGGCGTCACCCGCGGCGTAGGTGAATCGAATCACACCGTCCTGCACCCGCTCGGTGCCGAGTATCTTGATCGACCCGATATCGCCGGTCCGAGAGACGTGCGTTCCACCGCAGGCTTGGGTGTCTTCCTCGGCGTGGATCAGTCGGATCTGTGTGCCCTCGGGGACACCACCCTGGTAGATGTCGAAGCCGTACTCCGCCTCGGCTTCGTTGCGGTCGACCCACTCCTGTTCGACCGGGACGTTCTGCATCACGTACTCGTTTGCGAGGCGCTCGATTTCCTCGACCTGTTCGCGACTCACCGACTCGTAGTGTTTCAGGTCGATTCGGGCGCTGTCGGTGCTTTTCTGTGCGCCGGCCTGCCGGATGTGGTCGCCGAGAATTTGACGGGCGGCGTGGCTGACCAGATGTGTCGCGGTGTGGTGGCGCATGTGCTGGCGGCGCCGGCGCGAGTCGACCTGGCCGCGGACGAACTCGCCTTTGCCCGGGTCCTCGTCGGCGTGATGAACGATGACGTCCCCAACCTGCTGCACGTCGGTCACGTCGGCGGTCACGTCGTCAGTCGACAGCGTTCCGTGGTCTGCTGGCTGGCCACCGCCCTCGGGGTAGAACATCGTCTGGTCGAGGACAACGTCGTAGCCATCGTCGCGCTCGGAGACATCGAGGACGACAGCCTCGAACTCCATGCGGTTCTGGTCTTCGTAGTAGAGGCGGTCGGTGCCTGGCAGGTCTGCGAAATCGTCCGGCGCGAGGTCCTCGGCATCATCTTCGTCGTCGCTCTCCTGGCCGTGGCGTCGCGCAACTACCGCGTAGAAGTCATCAGGCACGTCGACGCCGGCCTCGTACTCCTCGGCAATCTCTTCGACAGTGTCTGGCTGGATGCCGTGAGAATCGTACAGTTCGACCAGTTCTTCGGTCGGAATCGGCTCACCCTCGCGGGCGTACTCCTCGGCGAGTTGTTCGACACGGCGGGTTCCGCGTTCGAGTGTCTCGCGGTACTTTTCGACTTCCGTTCGGACGACGTCACGAATCGTGTCGCGGTTCTGGTAGCCCAGTCGGTCGGCCTGCATGTCGACCAGTTCGTCCAGTGGCGCGTCCACACCCACCGTGTCGACGAGTCGCTTGGTGCGCCGGAGGACCATCCGCACGAGATAGCCCGTCCCGACGTTCGAGGGGACGATACCGTCGCCGAGCATGTAGGCAAGCGTTCGGCAGTGGTCGGCGATGGCGTAAATCTGTTCGAGCGGTTCGACCAGGGTGCGGAGCTGGTCGACATCGACGCCGAGTTCGTCGGCGATGTCACCGCGCGCATCTTCGACATCGTCGACATCGTCGATGTCGAGGTTGCCGGAGAGTCGTGCAGCGGCGTGGACGAGTTTCTCCTCGTCCTCGGTGTAATCGATACCCGCGTTCTCGCGCAGGAACTCGATCATCTCGGGGTAGATGGCTTCGTAGACTGTCGCGGTCCCCTGGCTCATCCACGTCCAGCGTTCGAGTCCGTAACCCGTGTCGACGACGTAGGTGTCCATCTTCGAGTAGCGGTTGCCGTCCTTGAGCAGATATTCGCCGTCCTCGTCTTGCTCCATGGACATGAACACGAGCGTCGCCAGTTCCAGCCCCTTGTAGATGACCTCGATGGCCGGACCAGCGTTGCCGCCGCCGACCCACGGGTCCTCGATGTAGGTGACTTCCTCGATATCTGCGCCCAGTTCCTCGAGCAGCGTGTCGCAGTACTCGACGGTTTTGTCTTTCCAGTAGACCTCACCTTCGTAGGCATATTCTCCTTCGACATCTTCGCGGGCGTTGAAGGCGTGGTGAGCCATCATCTCGAAG
>JAQCNR010000204.1 GCA_028274925.1 Halovenus sp. | reverse complement strand
CTTCGAGCCCTTGGCGGATTTGTCTGAGTCGGCGCTGTCGGACGCGCTCGAAGCACTCTCTGGCCTCAGCGAGGACGACGGCGTCGCCGACGGCGCAGACGACCGCCTCGATGAACTCCGCACTCAGCTCGGGACGGTCGAGGACCTGCGAGCACCGCCCGAAACCCTGCTCGAAGAAATCCAGTCCGGCGCACGAGGAGCCGGCCAACTCCAGGACACGCTGGCCCGTGAGATTGCAAGCGAGAGCACGCTCGACGTGACGCGAGTGCGTGACGCGATGCCACAGGAGGCCGCGGACGCGCGGGCCTTCCTCGGCGAAACGTTGCGCACACTCGCCGACGGGCTGCGGTCGGACACAGGCGAGCGCGAGACGGAACTCCGCGAGGAACTCGAGGAGAAACTGGAAGCTGCGCGGGATGACATCGACCGAGCGGTGGCAGCCGTCGAGGACATTGCGCTGTCAGTCTCGCTGGCGAGATTCGCCGCCGCCTTCGAGTTGACCGCTCCGACGTTCTGTGAAGAGGCCGTCGCGGGCGTGGTCAACGCGCGAAACGTCTTTCTCCGAGAGGCCGGAGAGAGCGTCCAGCCAATTACCTACGCCGTCGGCGAACACTCGCTGTCGGTTGCCGGTGCGGCAGTCCCGCCGAGCGGTGACCGCGTGACTGTACTCACTGGGGCCAACAGCGGCGGGAAAACCACACTACTAGAAACGCTCTGTCAGGTGCAACTGCTCGCCCAGATGGGGCTGCCGGTGCCCGCAGACAGCGCCGAACTCCACGTGGTCGAACGGATTGTCTTCCACCGCCGACACGCGAGTTTCAACGCTGGCGTGCTGGAGTCGACGCTGCGGTCGGTCGTGCCGCCACTGGCCGAGTCCGGACGGACGCTGATGCTCGTCGACGAGTTCGAGGCCATCACCGAACCCGGCAGCGCCGCCGACCTGCTGCACGGCCTCGTGACGCTAACCGTCGAGAAAGGGGCACTCGGCGTGTTCGTGACCCACCTCGCAGACGACCTCGAACCGCTGCCCGACGCTGCCCGGACCGACGGTATCTTCGCCGAGGGGCTGACGACTGACCTTGAACTGGAGGTCGATTACCAGCCACGGTTCGAGACTGTCGGTCGCTCCACACCAGAGTTCATCGTCTCGCGACTCGTCGCGGACGCCGCAGACCGCAGCGAGCGAGCAGGCTACGAGGTACTGGCCGAGTCGGTCGGCGAGCAAGCGGTCCAGCGGACACTCGTCGACGCGAAGTGGACGGAGTGAGCCGCTAATTTTTGTCCGTTCGGTTCGAAATTGTAGATATGGTCGAAGTTAGCGAATCAATCCAGATCGACCGACCGGTCGAGGACGTGTTCGCCTATCTCGACGACCCGCACAACCACTCCCTGATTACCCCAAGTCTCACCAACATCCGAAACGTACAACCGCTAGACAACGGCGGGAAACTGCTCGAACATACCTACAAAATGGCCGGCGTCGGCATCGACGGTGAACTCGTCGAGCAGGTTCACGAAGAGAACGAGCGGATGGTCTTCGAGATGCGCGGCCGACTCACCGGAGAGATTGAATTCACCTTCGAGGAACGCGACGGCGGAACGGAAGTCACCTACAGCGCGG
>JAQCNR010000199.1 GCA_028274925.1 Halovenus sp. | reverse complement strand
CAACCTCTACGAAAAGATTGGCTTCGAGGCGTGGGACAACGAGCGTTTCGAGCGGATGATGTCGCTACGGTTGGCCTGACTACACCGACAGAACGGGCTGTTCTGCGTATTCGAGTACGTGCAGCGCGGCTTTTCCGAGCACCTCGTCGGGCGACCCGTGAGCAGTAACGCGCGGGACGACCAGAAAGTCAGCCCCGAGACTGTCGGCAACGGTCAAGATGACACTACCCGGCGTCTGGTCCAGACGGTCCTCAGAGAAGCCAATCGCACCGGACTGGGTGAGCGTAACCGACCCATCCTCGGGGAGGTGCTGACGGGCGTGGCCGGTGATCCACTGCTGTCGGTCGGCGACGACCTCACTTGGCAGGTCGCCAGTTTCGAGCCCGTGGACGATCCGCTGGTCGATGACGTGCAACAGGTGAAGATCCGCGTCGTATCGGGCCGCTACTTCGGCGGCGCACGCGGCGGCTTCGGCGGCGTCTTGGGTGTTATCGGCCGCCGACAGCACGAGGTCGATCTCGGGAGCCATTGTCGACTCTGCGGAGGGCCGAATAAAAAAACCCGCCGGTCAGCTGTCGGAACCCACCCGTTTTTTGCCCTGCCTGCCGATGGATGGAGTATGTTCGATACTGTGGTCATCGCAACCGACGGCTCCGAGAGTGCCGCCCGGAGCGTCGAGACAGCAGTCGACTTTGCCCGACGGTTCGAGGCCGAGGTCCACGCCTTGTACGTCATCGACACCGACGAAATCGAAAACTCTCCTGCGGAGATACGTGAGGACCTCGCAACTGCCATCGAATCCGCGGGAGATGACGCACTCGCGTTCGCCGAGGACGAGGCCGGTGGAGCGACCGAACTCGTCACGGCCGTTCGCGAGGGAGACCCACACACTGAGATTACTACCTACGCCGACGCAGTCGACGCTGACGTGATTGCGATGGGCACCAGAGGCCGCGACGGTGACCACGCCTTCCTGCTCGGGAGTGTTGCCGAAGCGGTGGTCCACTCGGCCCAACAACCCGTGCTGACCGTCCGACAACTCGAAGACGCCGAACCGGCCTGAGTCGGTCGACCGGCGTCCTTTTGAGGGTTGCTCTGCTGGATTGAGTATGAACGATTGGCTCATCGACGACGAGAATCTCTCTCTCGGTCGGAAATCTCTGCTCCCCGGAGCGGGCTTTTTCCGACCGGATTCAATCGAAGCTGAACAGGAAGAACGCGAAGCTGCCGAGACACTCACCGACGCCTCGGTGATTGTCGTTGCCGACCCCGACGCCGACGGACTCGCGTGTACGGCACTGATTCGTGCGGCCCACGGGTCGGGAACGCTGCTCCCGACCAGCCCTCACGAACTCCGGGAGTCCTTCGAGTGGATTGCCGAGTACGCGCCGCCGGAGGCCGAACTGTTCATCTGTGACCTCTGTCCCGACCGGACCGGTGATATCGCGGACCTTCCCGCCGTAGTCGACCGCCTCGGTGGGGCGACGTGGTACGACCACCACCAGTGGGACGAGGACCTCGCCGCCGAGGTACGAGACGCCGGCGTCGACCTCACTGTCGGTGATTCTGACGAGGTCTGTACTGCCGACGTTGCGCTGTCTGAACTGGACGCCGAGTTCGACGAGAGTCTCGTCGACCTGGCCGCAGTCACCCGTGACCACGACCTCTGGATTCGTGACGACGAGCGCTCGGACGACTTGGCGGATTACGCCCACTGGGTCGAACCCGAGGAGTACATCGAGACGGTGCTCGAACACGGCCCAGACCTGCCGCCCGAGGCCGCGGATTTACTCGCCGAGCGCCGCGTCGAGAAGGAAGCGCTGATCGAGAAAGCCGTCGACCGCGCCGAGATTCACGACATCGGACCGTGGACGGTTGGTGTGACCTACGGCCGTTGTTCGCAAAATGAGGTTGCCGAGGCACTCCGAGAACAGGGCACGGACGCGGCTGTCATCGTCAAACCTGCTGGGTCGGCGTCGATCCGTGGAACCGACTCCTTCGAGCGCTGCCACGAGGTTGCCGAACAGGTCAGCGGCGGCGGTCACCCGAAAGCGGCAGGCTGTAAGCCAGAAATCTACGATGACATGCTCGATTACGCTCACCACTGGACAACACAGGGTGCGGTCGCCAAACAAACTATCATCGAGGCGTTCAAGCGACTCGACACCGAATCGGCACAGGTTGAGTAATCACTCAACGACCCACTTGTCGGAGTATCGCGTACCACACTCACACGCAACGTAGGCGTGGATAACGGGGCCATCAGCGTAGATGCCACCGACCTCCTCGTTCTGTTCTTCGGCGAAGGCAAAGATGAACTTCGGCGCATGCTCCGCTCCGTCGGGACAGGTCGCTGCCGTGCAGTCCTCGGTCACCGACCCGTCCTCCTTCATCGCCTCCTGTGCGAGTGCCATCGGGTCGATGCCAGTCGCCTGCTGGAAGACGCTCCGGGCCTGGTCGCCATCCATTACCAGCACGATGCCGTCAGCGACGCGTTCGCCGTGGGCTTCGAGCGCCTCGCTGTTCGAGACACTGTCCTCGTGCAGGAAAATGTGAATGTCCGACGGCCGCTCGCCAGCCAAAAACGCCTCTCGTTCACTCATTGGCAAACCATCTGCTAGCCGGCCGAATAAGACCTCTGAAAACGCCAGCTTATTCGTCCACGTAGTCGATCTCGGCAATCTCGCGGCGCTCGCCGTCGGGGCTGTCGTCTTCGTACTTGTAGACTGTGTCTTCGTCCTCGTCTGCTGTCACCTTGTGTGACCCGTCACAGAGTGGCTTCTCGTCGGAAAGCCCGCAGCGACAGATGAACGCCTTCCCGTCGTCGCCCAAATCACTCTCGTCGATTGGCTGTGGGCGCGTCTCCTCGTGAGTA
>JAQCNR010000198.1 GCA_028274925.1 Halovenus sp. | reverse complement strand
GCTCGGAGATGGACAGTCTCTTCGACGCCGACGTGACCGCCGAGCGAACAGTTCTGGGCGAGGAGAAGACGCTGCCGGAGTATCTGTACCCAACCTTCCTGCTGACGCTGGTCATCTTCTTCGCGTTCAGCTACGTTCCCTACAATCTGAAAAACGAGTCAGCAGTGTTAGACCGGTTGCGGGTTGAAACGTCACTGGAGGCTGTTGTCGCCGCAAAGCTCCTGTTCTTTACTGGACTGATACTCGCCCCCATCGTGGTCTTTCACGCCGCGGCGATATACTACGGCTACGCCGTCGCCACGCTCGCGCCGGGCGCAGTTCTCGTCTTGCTCGGCACCTTCCTGTTGGTCTCGATGGTGAGTGCAACAGTGATGGTACTCTCACGCTTTTCTGGCGTGGGACTGTTCGTCAACGTCACGGCGATGCTCGGTGTCGTGGCGCTGTCAGCGCTGGCCTTCCCGCTTGGCTTCTTCTCCCCGCTCCGGACGACAATCGCCCAGTTGCTGCCGACGTACTACGCTGGAGTTATCACGCGCAGTCTCATGTTGAAAGGGAGTTCACTCGGGACGTTCGCCGACTGGCTCGCGGCGTTGGCTGGCTGTCTGGTCATCGCAGCCGTTGCGCTGGAAGGCTCAATTATCTACTACCGGAGGAGTAGCTGATGAGCGAGTACATCGAACTCAACGGCGTGACACGAGAGTACGACTCTGTCGTGGCCGTCGATGACCTCTCACTCCAGATTGGCGGCGGCCAGTACCACTGTCTGCTCGGCCCAAACGGCTCCGGAAAGTCGACGCTGATGCGACTCGTGCTCGGGTTGACACAGCCCACTTCCGGGACCGTCACAGTCCCTGACGCCGTCATCGGTTGTGGCTTCCAGCGCCCGAACTTCTATCCGAGCCTGACTGTCCGCCAGAACATCTCAGTCTTTGCCGGTATCGTGGACGCGACTGACTGGGAGTGGAACCGGACCGTTATCGAAGAACTGCGGCTGAGTCGCGCCCTCGACAGGAGAGCGGGTGAGCTCTCGGGTGGGTTCGGTCGGAAACTCGACCTCGCGCTCGCGTTCATCAAGCGACCGGAGATTCTCCTGCTGGACGAACCGCTTGGGGCACTCGACGACGTGTCGACCGCCCGGCTGCTCGACTTTCTGGACTGGTACGCCGAAGACGGGAACTCGGTGTTCATCTCGACACACCGAATCAGCGAGTTCGCAGAGTCACTCGACCGGGTGACCGTGATGCACCGTGGCGAAATCGCCTTCGACCGAGAGCGCGCGGAGATGGACCTCACTGACGGAGAGTCTCTCCAGGCAGAGTACGTCGAAGAAATCCTCGAACGAGAAGGAATTGAATCCGAACTGTTGGAGTGAGCGCGGTCAGTTCATCGCGGCGAGTTTGGCGATATAGACCAGACTGAGCAGGTGGTCGTCAACGTCGAGGTCAGTCGGGTCGTTGGTCGCCTGCTCGTCGAGTCCGAGCATGTAATCTTTCAGCTGTGACTCGCAGTTTTCGGTGATCCAGCCGACAGATTCGTAGTACGACAGCGCTTCACGAGTTCCCTGATGGCCGGCGTGCAACAGGAGAAACTCCAGCCACTCGAAGATGAGTCGTTCGCCGTTGTTGTCCTCTGGCAGCGCTTCGAGATACGGTTTTTCTGCGTCGCCGCCAGCTTCCAGTGGGAGGAGTTCGCGGTACAGTCCCGCTCTGAACGAATCAGGGCTCGTCGACCCGCTTTCGCCACGAACCGAACCCAAGTCGAGGTCGTCGCCGCTGCCGTTGTCGCTGGCCGGTTGCTCCTCGCGCTCACTCGCCATTTTCCGGAGTTCGTCGAGGTCATAGTCGCTCGGATTCATGCTCATATTGCTCGTAATTTTCTGCTACTATATCTTAAATGTTGGCGTCCCGTTAGACAGGCGTCTGACAGCCGCTACGCGGGAATATTCGACTGTATCCGCTTTGTTCTTCGTGATAATGGGAGACGTATTTTTATTAACGGCGACCACATCGCACCGATACGAGCAGATGACAGGCGAGGATACTAGCCCAGCCCGAGTTTGTGTGACCAACGCGAAAGGCGGGACTGGCAAGACGACAATCGCGATCAACATCGCGGGTGCACTCAACGAACGCGGTCGCGACGTGTTGTTCGTCGACTGCGACCCGCAGGGCAACGCAACAGAAGGGCTGGGACTGGTCGAGGCTTACGACCGCGGCCCACCCTCGCTATTTGACGTGCTCACTGACCACGAGCAGCGACACCGCATCAACGACCTGATTGTCGAGCACGAAGAGATGGATGTCGTCCCATCGAATCTCGACTTGCTCCACGCCGAACAGGAGTTGACCATTGCCCACCTGCTGGCCCAACTCGACGACCCGGCAGGCATCGAGGCACTGTCTTCGCTGGCAATCAATGTCGAGCCGAGTGGAATCGAGACAGACCACGCACTTGAATCGCTGTCGGCAGCCTTCGACGAACTCGAGAAAGAGTACGACTACATCATCGTCGACTCACCGCCATTCTACGGTCGGTTGACCGAGACGAGTATCTACGCGACGGGACACGTGGTGGTGCCGGCACTGACCGAGGCGACGTCCGAGCGGGCTATCGAACTGCTGATCGACCAGATAGCCGCCCTGGAAGACCTCGTTGGGATGACAGTCAACACGGTGGGCGTGGTCGCGAACCGCGTCGAGCAGACCAACGAGGACCTGATGATGGTCGACTGGCTCAACGAAGTGTTCGCCGGCCACCCGGTCTGGGAGGTGCGCAAACGAGTTGCCCTGCAGCGGGCCTTCTCAGCAGGCGCGTCGATTTTCGCCTACGAGCAGTCTGTCGATATGGAAAAAGTGTTCTTGGAAATCGCAGCAGAGTTCGACAAACAATTTGGCTACACCGAGGTGACAGCATGAGTAATGATGATGAACGGATGGACCGCGCGAAACGCATCCGAGAGATGCGCGAAGGGAGCCGCGAGGGAGATAGCGACGACGAGAAAGTCGACGACGAGAAAGCCGACGGCGGTGAGCCGACAGACCACCCAGATGCCGACGCTGCCGACGACCAAACAGCCGACGCCGAAGCGGAGTCGTCAGCGTCGGATGGAGACGAGAGCGATGAGAAACAGACGATGGAAGACCTCGTCGAATCCGCCGCGGCCGAAGCAGACGAGGAAGACGAAGAGAACGGAGACGAGGAGTTAGAACTCGACGACGAACTGTCGGTCGACGAAGAGCTAGAAGAGATGGACCCGACGGCGGACGAAGAGGACGTCGTGGCGGAGGTTGCAGACGCCGTGTCGGATGACGACTCGACTGCAGAGTCCGAACCAGACGATGGAACAGAGATGGCAGCAACAGACGACGTGGCCGAGGCGGCCACAGTCGAGGACGAACCGGACGAAGACGAAGAGAGCGTTACTGCGCCGCTCCCAGATACCGACACGCTCGAAGACGCCCTCGATGAGACTGAAAATGGAGAGGATGTCGAGACTGTCGCACCCGACGACGAGGAGGAGATACCAGCAGCGCCGGGGACCGACACCGACGAGTCAGAGACCCAACAAGAGGAGACGCGTGTCCTCGAATTCCGACTGGACGACGAGTACTACTGTCTCGACATCGAGTATATCGAGGAGATTGTCAAAGAGGAGACGATCACACGGGTTCCGAACACACCCGAGTTCGTGCAGGGCGTGGTCGACCTGCGCGGCCAGATAACGACAATCCTCAACCCGAAGGTGACACTGGGCAAAGACAGCACCGACGCCGACCAGTTGATCGTCGTCTTCGACGCCGAGGCCTTCGAGGACCAGGGCCACATCGGCTGGGTCGTTGACGACGTGCGCCAGGTTTCGCCAATCACAGACAGCGAGGTCAACGACCCGCCGGTCGAAGAAGCGTATATCAACGGCGTCATCGACCGCGAAGATGACGACCAGTTCGTGATCTGGACGAGCCCAGACCTCGCGCTCGAAGAGGCCGACGGCTGACGTCACGGAGCGCGGCAAGACCGACCCGGACCACTTCCCTTTTATCGCTACAGAGTACCTTTAGAGACAATGGCAGACGCTTCCCGTCCAAGCAACGTGCCGCGTGGTCGCTTCGAGTTCGACCACCGGCCGGACACTGACCAGTCTTTCGAGAACGCACTCGAGAAGGCACGGGACGGGACGCGGTTATCAGTCGACGACGGCGTCGAACTGTTGACCACAGGAACGGATACGCCGGGGATCGACCCGCGACGGAAAGAACTCGTGCTGGAGGCTGCAGACCGTCGCCGCGCCGAAGTTGTCGGCGAAGATGTGACCTTCGTTGCCAACCTCAACAACAACGTCACCACCGCCTGCAACACTGGCTGTCTGTTCTGCAACTTCAAGGACCGCTCCGACCAGTTCCTCACAGAGAACGACGACGAACATCCGGGCTTTACCAAGACACCAGAACAGTCCCGCGAAATCGTAGCGGAGGCGCTGGAGACGGGCATCTACGAAGTGACATCGGTCAGCGGCCTGCACCCAGCGTTCGCGCTCGACGCCGAACACCGCGAGCTACTCGAAACGAGCACCCGAGGGGACCTGAACTACAAACCTCCCGAGCGCTACGAGACTGACCCCGGCACCTACTGCGAACAGATCGAGGCGATGAGCGTCGGTGACGTGCACATCCACTCGATAACACCCGAAGAGGCCTATCACGCCCAGCGCGGGGCCGAGTGGGACTACGAAGAAGTGTACGAGCGACTCAAGAGTGCGGGACTCGACAGCGTGCCCGGTACTGCGGCGGAGATTCTCGTCGACGAGGTCCGGGACGTGATCTGCCCGGGTAAAATCGACAGCACCGAGTGGGTCGAGGCGATGGACGCCGCCGCTGCCGTTGGCCTCGATACGACGGCGACAATCATGTACGGCCACGTCGAGAACGAGGCGCACAGAGTCGAACATCTCGACCGGATTCGCGCGCTACAGGACCGGACAGGGGCAATCACCGAGTTCGTTCCACTGTCGTTCGTCCACGCGAACACACCGCTGCACGACCGCGGGATGGTCGACGGCGGCGCGACGACTGAGGAAGACGAACTGATGATCGCAGTCTCGCGGCTCTATCTCGACAACATCGACCACATCCAGTCGTCGTGGGTGAAATACGGCGACGAACAGGGACTCAAGATGCTCTCCTGTGGCGCAGACGACTTCATGGGAACGATTCTCTCCGAGGAGATTACCAAACGCGCCGGTGGCTCGTTCGGTGAGATGCGCTCGTTCGAGGAGTACGTCGAGATGATAACCGCCATCGGGCGCGTACCGGTCGAACGGTCGACTGATTACCGCCAGCGCCGCCGTATCGACCCCGACGACTCGCCCGTCGGGCCGGAACTCGGGCCGCGCGCGGACGGAACGCCGCTGGTCGAGTAGGTGGACAGAGACTGCCAGAGGAGATGTCGGTCC
>JAQCNR010000180.1 GCA_028274925.1 Halovenus sp. | reverse complement strand
CTTCGAGTTCGTCGCGGTGGACTGTCTTGTTGTCCAGTCGGTCCTCCATCTCGTCGATTTCCCGCCGGAGTTCGTCGAGGTCCGACTGGGTTACCCGCGCGCTGACATCTGGGTCGCGACGGCCGGTCGGTCCGTCTTCTTCGTCGCCGTCCCCACCATCATCCGGCGGCTCTGGCGGCGCTGCCGCAGGTTCGTCGGTCTCTGTCTCGTCAGTCCCGCTGTCCGCACGAGCGTCGTCGTCGGACGGCCCGTCAGCCTCAGTCATACTCCGTTGGGTATGCTCTCGTAGCGCCCCCTGTTGTAGTTGCCGGTCTGTCTTGCGCTCTGCACGGACGACGTTGACCGCCGCCCCGAGCAGAATGATCAACCCGCCAAAATAAAACCAGATGAGCAGCAACAGCACGCCGCCGAGGACACCGTACAGCTCTAAGGACCCTGCGTTGGCCGCGTACAATCCAAATCCTGCCCCCAGAACGGTCCAGCCGAGGCCGGCAACCACCGCTCCTGGTATCGCTTCACGGGCCGGAATACTCTGATTCGGGAAGATGTAGTACATCGGGAAGAACACGCTCGTCTGGAGGACAATCAGCCCAATCGTGCCGGTTACCCCAGCAAACGGGATGTCGACGAGAGACAGAATTGCGCTCAGTGCAACCGTCCCGGCGATGGCGAGTACAATCCCGACCAAGACCAGCAAGGCGTCTCGCACCTGAGAGAGAATCGGTTTCGGCATATTTGCGCCGTAGATCCGCGAAAACGCGATATCCAGTCCTCGGAAGACCCGCAACGCACTCCAGAGCAGCACCGCGAGTCCAACGGCGGTTACCCCGCCCGCGCCGGAGCCACTGACGAGCGTTTCCTCGATAAGTGCGGCCGTCGACGGCGTGAGAAAGTTGTTGAACGACTCGACAACCTCTGTGGCGACAGCCTCGCCAGCGAGCGCCGCGGCGAGGGTGATTGCGACAATCAGCAGCGGGATAATCGAGAGAAAGGCGTAGTACGCAATCGCCGCAGCGAGAAACGGGAGTTGTCGCGTCTGTACGACAGCAACCAGTGAGCGGATGTCCGCAGTCGCACGTTTATGATTCACAATCCGTTCTGTGGGCGAGAGCAGTATATAGCCTGTCACTAGCTCCGACAGCGAGTAAACAGCCTCGGGCGCGGTGTTGACGCAAATCGGAGATTTGCGAAAGCCGAAAATCTGCGGTTTTCGGAAGGGCGGGGAACTCGCCCTCGCAACTACTTTAGAGGCCGGCCGACAACCCTCTCGTATGGACCAGTGGCGCCTCCGCTCCAGTCGCGGCACCTACGTCTTGCTCGTCGCGAGTTTCCTCCTTATTGGCCCCACGGTCGCCGGCGTCGGTGCAACGCTTCCGCTCGTGGGTGTCTTTGCAGCCCTCGCCGTCGCCTTCTGGGCAGGCCGTGACGCTCTGCGCAGACTGCCCGTGGTTGCTGGCTACGACACCGGCTGGTATGCCCAAGATAGCTGGCTGGCCCCTGTCCTCGCCGCTGTGGTCACCCTCGCTGTCCTCGGCGCGTCGCCGCCGGAACTGCAGGCTGCCGGTGGCTTCGTCGGCCTTGCGGGGATGGTCAACTACTTTCTCCGACCGCTGTATCTGCTGATTGCCGAGACGATTCTCAGCGTGGTTCGTCGCTGACGCGTTCTCCGAGCGAACTTACGCAAAAATAGGGGCAATGTTGCAGCGACTGTTGATACTTGCCACGGGCGGAAAGTATATGTTATGCTGTCTCATGCCAATATGATGTATGAGCGAGCGACCCGACGCGACGGCAGGGGTATCGGCGGGCGAGAGCACGGCCGCGGGCGACGCACTCGACGCAACCGGGGCCTACGAGACTGCTGACGGGGTCGTTCTCTACGACACAGAGCAACCGCTGGCGTGGCTGCAGTCGACGACTGCGGTCGAACTCGCGGAGATGCAGTGAATCCGAACGGATTTTGCTGTTGAGTCACTACCGAAAGCCGTGAGCGACCCGTTCGACGGCGACCCGGACGACGTTTTCGAGCCTGAGGAGTCCGAGACGGAGTACGGTGCGGACCAGTTCGATACCTCCGACCCCGGGGCCTCCTATGAGGAGGGCACCTTCGACACGTCGCCGTCGGTTCCCGAAGCACCGTCCCCAGACAACCCGACTGACGTTGAGTACAGCGACGTCGACCCGGAGTTGCGAACGCTGTTCTGGAAACTCGTTGTCGTCGTCAAACTCACGCTGCTGACGCTTACCCTCGGCGCGCTTTTCGTCACGCTCGGTGATCGCCCGTCGCTTGGCTGGCAACTGCTCGCCGCCGGTGCCGTCCTCATCTCTTACGGCGTCTACCAGTACCGCCAGAGCAAGGCTCGCATCGACGACGAGGGTTTTGACCCTGTCCAGCCCGACAGCGACGCTGATGGCGACCAGCCAACTGAGCCTACCGACTCCGGACGGTCGAACCCCGACCAGGCTGCGGGTGGTGACCCGTGAGCCGTCAGCCAGTCGAGGACGACACCGGCCAGCGCTATCTCCTGTTGAAACGCTCCGGTGAGTCCAGCCTCGTCCGCAACGTTGACACCGGCGAGCGGACCCACCTCCCCAACGACCGCCTCGAACCTGTCGAGGAAGCCTCGACTGTCGAGACGATTCTCGCCGGTGTGCCCGAAGAACTCCAGACACTCGTCACGGCCGTCCACGATGACCGCTCGCTCGCGCTGCTACTCGAACTCGACACAGAGGGGCCGATGGCTGTCCGTCAACTGCTCTCGGCGTACGACTTCTGCGAGAGCGACCTGCACGGCCTGCTTGCCGAACTGCAGGCTGCCGGCCTCATCGTCGAAACGACCGTCACCGGTGAGCGGGGGTACGAGACCACCGACGAGGCGACGACTGCCCTCGCCACAGTCCAGGAGTAATCAGGTTTTCAGCCCGCTGCCCGTCAGCGCGACGACGACATCGTCGTCGGGAGCGACTGTGCCCCGAGCGCGGAGTTCGTCCATCGCGGCAGGCGCGACTGCACACGTTGGTTCGGTGTACAGCCCGTGTCTGTGCAGACGGTCGTACTCTGCCTGCGTGGTGTCGGCGTCGACTGCGAGTGCGTCCCCGCCGCTCTGCTCGATTGCCTCGTGAATCGCCGCCTCCTGTGCCGGCGCAGTAATCTGAATTCCGTCGGCGAGGCTATTGGCACCTGCTCCCGCGGCCTCACCGTGTCGCTGGGCCACTACCGGCGCAGCGCCGGCGGCCTGCACTCCGTACAGCCGTGGTATTTCGTCGATGTAGCCCGCCGTCGCCAATCGCTTGAATCCGCGGTACGCGCCCAGAAAGAGCGTCCCGTGGCCCAGCGGCGTGACGACGGCGTCGGGTGCGGACCAGTCGCGCTGCACGGCGAGTTCGTACGCAAGGGTCGAGGTGCCCTCGAAGAAGGCGGGATTCCACGCGTGGCTGGCGTACCACGCGTCGCCAGCTTCGACGGCGTCGAGACAGGCGTCCGTCACGGCTTCGCGGTCACCTTCGACTGTCCGAACAGTTGCGCCGGTCCGTTCGATTGCCCGGAGTTTCCCGGGCTTGGCGTCGGCCGGGACGAAGATTTTTGCTTCCAAGCCAGCGCGAGCGGCGTAGGTGGCGATTGCCGCGCCCGCATTTCCGGAGGAATCCTCGACGACTCGGTCAACGCCGAGTTCGCAGGCGTGTGAGATGGTCGTCGCCGCGCCGCGGTACTTGAAACTCCCGGTCGGAAACAGCCAGTCTAGCTTGTACTCGACATCTCGCTTGGGTGCGTCGACCAGCGGCGTCCACCCTTCGCCGAGGGTGACGTGCTGGTTGACCGCGAGCAAGTCCTCGAAGGCCCAAATCCCGCGGTCACGGTCGATTTCTGGCAACGCTCCCGTTGGAGCGTTGACGAACTCCAGCGGCGCACCACAGTCACAGCGCCAGCGAGCAACACCCGGCTCGTGGCGCTGTCCGCAGTCAGAGCAGACGTACTCGGTCATCTTACCACGCAGATTCGAGGACGCCAATCAACGCTTCCTCGCTCGGGTCGAGGTCAGGCGGACAGTTCCCCATCAGCGAATCGTGCATCGTCGTCTCCGCGATGGCCTCCAAATCCTCGCGCTGGATGTCCTCGACACCGCGAAGTCGTGTGGGCAACTCCAGTGCGTCCCGGACAGCCTCGACTTCCGAGACGATTGCGTCCGCGAGTTCGTCGTGGCTGTGGTCGTCGGTATCGATGTCGAACGCGTCGGCGAGCAACTCACGGCGGCCGTCGGCGTGCTCGAAGAGATACGCGAGTGCTTTCGGCGCGACAATTGCGTGGGCCGCGCCCTGCTGGATGTCGCTGTGGGCGGTCAGCCCGTGGCCGAAGGCGTGAATCAGCGACAGCGTCGTTCCGCTGGGCTGGGAGATGCCGTACTGGACGAGAATGATACCTTCGAGAATATCCGAACTGTCCCACGACTCTCGCTCGTCCGAGAGCGTCGGCAGGGCGTCCCATAGTAACGACAGTCCACGCACGGCGGCGGCGTCGGTGACCGGCGTTCCGTTAGCAGCGTACAGCGACTCGATGCCCTTGTCGAAGCCGTTCATTGCTGAGGCTTGCAGAATTTCCCGGGGGGTTGTTTCTAGCAGCGCGTGGTCGTAACAGAGCAGTTCGGGCATCAGCCGTGGGTCCATGATGCCGCCGCCGACTGGCTCGTCGACCAGTCCAGAGGAGGGGCTGGCAGTAATGCCGCCAAGAATTGAGAGGTCCGCACCCGCAAGCGTCGTCGGGATAGCAACGATTGGGAGCAACTCGCCGTTGGGTACCGGCACCAGTCCGCCGGCCCCGAACTGTTCGGCGATGGTCTCCTCGTTGTCGTCGTTGGCGGCGACGGCGCTGATTCCTTTCGCAACGTCGAGGCTACTTCCGCCGCCAATAGCGACGATGGCGTCGGCGTCGAGTTCGTCGGCACGCCGTGCTCCCGCGAACACTGTTTCCAGTCGTTTGTCGGGTGTCGTCTCGTCGAAGACGCCGGCCAACCGGTTGCCCAGTCCGTCAGTAATCGGGTCCATGACCGCCGCTGTCGACCCGACAGTCCGGCCGCAGACGACCATCGCGCGCTCACAGTCGAGTCGAGCGAGGTCACCGCTCAACGACCCGACACAGTTGCGGCCCTGCCTGATCGTCCCGGGGTCGTACTCGAAGCGGTAGCTCCGTTCGTCCATACTGTCATCTGGAGCGGGCGGGAGATAATACTGGTCCCACGCCACACAGAACACGGGGTTTCATTGTCAGTTCGTTCAAAGACCGGTGCAGATGACTACAGTTCTCGTGCAGGCGTTGTCGTATACGATGCTCGCGGTCGTGACAGCACTGATCGGCGGAATTGTGGCGGTCTACAGAGCGCCGGGCCCACAGATGGAGAGTAACATCCAACACTTTGCGGCTGGTGTCGTTACCGCGGCGGTCGCAGCCGAGTTATTGCCAGACCTCCACGAGGAGACACCAGAAGTCGTTGTGGTCGGGTTCGCTGTCGGCGTCGCGGCGATGCTCGGCGTCCACGAACTCAGCAAACGTATCGAGAAACGCGGCGTTGGCGGTCAGTACGCAGGTGCTGCGGGACTACTCATCACCGTCGGTATCGACATGGTGATCGACGGCATCCTGATTGGCGTTGCCTTCGTCGCAGAGCCGGACACCGGCGTGATAATCGCAATTGCGCTGGCTATCGAAGTGCTGTTTCTGGGCGTTGCCGGCGTCGTTGCGCTGCCGACAGAGATGGGCACGGCTCGTAAACTTGCCGTACCAGCGGCGTTCGGACTGCTGTTGACGACCGGTGTCACGGTTGGTGTGCTCGCCCTTGGCGGGCTCAGTGGTGCAGCCATCGCTGTCGTGTTAGCGTTCGGCGCGGCTGCGCTGCTGTATCTCGTGACGGAGGAGCTGTTGGTCAAGGCCCAGAAAGTCCCCGAGACGCCAGTCTCGACGACGCTGTTTTTCGTCGGTTTCCTCTCGATATTCCTGCTCGATATGCTGTAGTTTGCGGTAGGTGCCACGAACCACCCGGAATGCGGCGCTTGTGCGACAGGTATTATTACGCCGACAGATAACTACTGCCCAATGTCTGAGTGTGACTACTGTGGGGAGTCATTTGCCGACGAGGACGCCTATCTCCGTCATCTGGCCGACGAACACGAGGGTGAGATATCTCGCATCGACCAGCGCCGCGTCGATGACGCGCTCTCGGGCGACTCGGCCAACGGTATGAGCTCGAACGCCAAGGTTGGACTCGCCGGATTGAGTGTGATTATGCTGGCCGCAGTGGCGCTCACTGGCTATCTCGTCGCGACTGGCGGCGATGTCGGCGACCAGCCCAGCCAAGACGGTATCGAACAGCCAAGCCAAGTCGGCTCTGTCCACGAACACGGACAGATAACGATCACCATCGAAGGTGAATCGCTGGACCTGCTCGCCGACGAGTTCAGACTCGCTGACGACGCATTTCACACTGAGGGGACGAAACGAGTGAGTGGAGACAGCTATCTCTGGCACAAACACGCACAGGATGTGACGCTGCGGTACGCGCTGGACACGTTTGGCATCGCGGTCAACGACGCCGGTACTGAACTCACCTACAACGGAACGACGTACGACGCCGACGACCCCGGGACGACAATCGAGATTACCGTTGACGGCGACTCGGTCGCACCCGGTGGGTTCGAACTCAACAGCATGACTGACGAAGCCGCCGCAATCAGCGGTGAGGGCCAGAATATCGCTGTCACCGTGACCACCGAGAACTAACGCTGAACACAGCCGTTTTGCGCTCGCGGACCGTAGCGAGTCGCGTGAACGAGTTCGGATTCGAGGTGGCGCTGTGTGCTGAACTCGAGCGTGACTGCTCGGGCGTGCTGAGCCGCCAACTCGGAACCGCGCCCCACGGCAGCCGGGTGATGGATATCGTCTGTGTGGAACCTGGTCCCGAATTCGCAGACCGACAGGCGATTACCGAGCAAACGATTCCACCTGCAGCCATCGAGAGTGACGTCGGACCGGGCACCGCTCAGTATTGGCCCGCGGTGTTCGATGGCCACCCGGACCGGGCCGACGATGTCCGCGAAGCGGCGATTGACTGCGGTTTCTTCGAGTCCGAACGCCGACAGGGCCGGGAGTACGTCCGCCAGACAACTCGCTATCCAGACTGGCAGGACCGCCTGATTGGCATCGAGAACAAACCTGACCTTGGCACACCCGGAAAGCTCGAAACCCAACTGCTGACGGACACGAAACTCGCGCTGCTGGACGAAGTCATTCTGGCGACAGAATCCTACGTCACCGGCGCGCACCGGAATCGCATCCCCGACGCGGTGGGAATCTGGCGGTTCGACCCTGAAACCGGCGAACGCGAGGTGCTTCGCGAACCCGAGCAACTCCCTGTCGAAGAGTCGGGAGTCGAATTACTTGACCGCTGTAGCGCTCAGACTGATATCGCGGTTGTCGAACCCGGAGAGATTCGCCGCCAGCGCCGCCGTATCGCCGAACGTGCCTACGGCAAAGGCTGGCGAAGCTACGAGTTCCCGGCATGTACCCGAATCGACCCCGACGAGGCGGGGCTGCCGGTCTGTCCGTACCACGACCGAATCGTCGACCCGGCCCGAGACTGTGGCGAGGACTGCGACGGCTTCGACCCTGCCGACTCGCCGGATGTCGACCTCGATGGACTCCGCGCCGAGCGCACCTCGTGGGAGCCTGACCCTGCGGGGCGACAGCGCCGCCAGAGCGGACTCGACCAGTTCTACTGACCCCGAGGATTATGTGCTCGCCGGCCAACAAGCGCGTATGACTCCACAGCCGGCGGTCACCACCGACCGCCACGAACAACCCGCAGAACTCTTGCAGGACCTCGTCCGCTTCGAGACGGTCAACCCACCCGGCGACGAACGTGAGTGTATCGAGTGGATCGACGACCTGCTCTCGGCCTACGGCGTCGAGACCGAAACCTACGCTCGCGATTCGGACCGACCGAATCTGCTGGCCCGAATCCCCGGCGGCGACGCTGCACCACTCATGATCTACGGCCACGTCGACGTGGTCCCAACGACGAACCAGGAGTGGACCCACGACCCCTTCGAGGCCGTCCACGAGGACGGTCACATCTGGGGCCGCGGCACGCTCGACATGAAAGGCGGGGTGGCGATGTATCTCGCCGCCTTCTGCCGACTCGCCGCCGCGGATCTGACTCCGGCGGGCGATACTCTCCTGCTGGTCGTCTCCGACGAGGAGGCCGGCGGCGACGACGGACTGGGCTGGCTGGTCGACGAGCATCCCGAGTTGTTCGAGGACGTTGAGTACGCGCTGGGTGAGTTCGGCGGCTTCGAGTTCGACGTTGCCGGCGTCGAAACCTACCCGATCCAGACGAACGAGAAACAGGTCTGCTGGCTCGAAGCTACCTTCAAAGGAAACAGTGGTCACGCATCCTTCCCGACGGAGGGAACGGCGATGGGGAAGATGGCCCGCTACGTCGAGGCTGTCGACGGGAATCGCTTACCGGTGAATATCACACCCAGCGCCGAGCAGATGATCGACTCCGTTGCCGAGCAACTCGACGGCGAGCATGCCGAGCAGTTCCGGGGCTTGCTCGACCCCGAGCGGACGGATGAAATCCTCGACGAGATGGGCGAGGAAGGGCGGATGTTCGACGCAATTCTCCACAACACCGCCAACGTCACGAAGGTCCACGGCGGCGACAAGCAAAACGTCGTGCCCGAGGCGGTGACAGTCGCACTTGACTGCCGACTCGTCCCCGGCGAGCAACCAGAAGATGTGATTGCCGAGTTGACTGAGTTGACCGGGATGGAACCGGAGTACGAGATTATTCGCTTCGACCCCGGCCCACCGGCAGCGGACCTCGCGTACTTCGACGAACTGGCCGACATCCTCGAATCTGCGACCGATGGCGTTGCGATTCCGCTGTTGATGGCCGGTGCGACCGACGGCCGCCACCTCGCGGAGGTCGACGTGCAGAGTTACGGCTTCACGCCGATGCAACTCGGGGACTTGCCCTTCCTCGATTTAGTCCACAGTGGCGACGAGCGAATTCCTGCAGAGACGGTCGGGTGGGGTGCCGACCGGGTGTACGAGGCGATTACTGCTTACGACCCGTAGCGAGGGCGCTCAGTAGTTAGAGAACGTCGGGTCGTCAAAGTACTTCTCGAAGAACACGGCGATTGTCCCGACGACGACGCCGAATCCAAACTCACCGGCAACTGCGTTGAAACTGAGCGACCCTCCGTCCAGCACAACTCCCCCTGCCGCGAAGGTCATCCCGTATATGGGGACTACCATGAGCCACCGAGTTTTCGGTCGGCCCTGAAGCCACTGGACGAATCGCTCGCGCGCTTCGAGAGCTCTGGTGAACACAACACACGGTATCGGCGTCCTGTTGAAAAATTTAATTCTCTCGTTCTCGAACAGTCACCGACTAGGGACCGTATCCAAAGACAATTTATCGCGCAGTCCTACCCCCAGATATGGCCGTCGTAAACGAGATTCGGAAAGGTGTCAAGGCCCGCCCGCTGGCCGTCACGACCGTGCTGTCGGTGATTGGCTACGTCTTCGTCGTTGGCACGTTCGCTGGCGTGCTGGACTTCTACCCAGAACTGTCGGCCGAGCAGGTCCGACTCTCCGCACACATCATTGCAGTCATCAACACGCTCGCACTCGCTGCCCTGCTCGCGGGTGTCTATTTCGTCAAGAACAAAGAGTACCGCAAGCACCGCGCTGCGATGTTGACTGCGTTCACGCTCATCCTCGCCTTCCTCGTCGTCTACCTGACCAAGGTCGGCGGTGGCTTCGAGCGCGAGATTGTCGGCGCGCCGACCGGCATCTACGAGGCGTATCTGGTGATGCTCGCGGTCCACATCCTGCTGTCGATTGTCTCGGTTCCGGTCGTCATCTACGCCGTCGTTCTCGGCCTGACCCACAGCTTTGCCGAACTGAAAGGGACCCGGAAGGCACTGGTTGGCCGCATCGCGGGCGGGGCGTGGATTCTCAGCCTCGCACTCGGAATCATCACCTACCTGTTGCTCAATCACATCTACGGCGCACAGCCGCGCGAACCCCGCGGGGAACTGCTGGTGCTCGCGGCTGGAACCGCACCACTCCGCGTGGTTGTCCACCGAATCGCCGACTGGCTGCTCGGCTCCGAGTCCGAGTAACGGCCGAAAACGGCACTTTCGGCCGCTGAAACAGCTGACAGCCGTACCCGACAGTATTTAATACGTCCGTTTCGTACAATTACGCTGTAATGTCGGAAGTCTGCTCGACGTGCGGGCTGCCCGAGGAGCTTTGTGTCTGCGAGGACGTGGCCAAAGACTCCCAGGAGATCAGCATTCGCATCGACGAGCGCCGTTACGGAAAAGAGGTAACGATTATCGAAGGCTTCGACCCGAGCGACGTCGACATGGACAGTCTATCCTCGGACTTGAAATCCAAGTTCGCCTGCGGGGGGACCGTCGACGACGACCAGATCGAACTCCAGGGTAACCACCTTGGCCGGGTCGAGGATTTCCTCCAAGATAAGGGATTCAACGTTGCCTAGCTAGTCTTTTCCGTGGCTGTCGGCCCTCGACGCCACTGTGTTGTGCGGACCACCTGTTGTCGACAGCCCCGCCTCAGAAGAATTTGAACAGGTCGTCGCGCTGAGCGTCGTGCAGGTGCTCGCGAATCGCGTCGTACAGTGGCTGAACGCTTCCGCGTTTGGCGCTAATCGGTGCGATGGTGTCGCTGTGCTGTTGCCACGGCGGTAACAGGCCAAACCGGTCGGCAATCTCGTCGAGTCGCTCGTCTCGCTTGTCGACTTTGTCCATCTTGTTGACTGCGAGCACCGGCGACACCCCAACATCGCGGAAGAAATGATACAGTTCGACAGTGTGGGGGATCGAATCCGGGCCGGTGTGGCGGTCGATGATGTCGATAGCCGCCTTGCCGTCCAGCACAATCACGCCGACGAGAATATTATCGGCGTACTCCTCGACGTAGCGGACGATATCCGTCCGAATCTCTTCCTGCACGTCGTCGGGGACACCCTGCATGAACCCAAAGCCGGGAAGATCCGTGAGGACGAAATCTTCCGGGGCCCAATCGTAGTGATTCGGCGAGCGGGTCACGCCGGGCCGCTGGCCAGTGTCGAAGGTGTGGCCGGTAATCTCTCGCATCAGCGTCGATTTCCCAACGTTGGACCGGCCCGCGAGGACAATCTCGCTGTCACGGTCCGGCCGTGTCTCGAACATACCTTCCAGTAGGCAGGCCGTCGTCAAAGGTCGTCCGAAACGAATCGGCCCGTCAGTGGGCCAGAATCAGGCGTAGGTCTCTTCGAGATACTGGACGATGTCGTCGCTTTCGGGCATCCCTTCGATGCCGTTGTCCGTGTCGACCAGCACCGGCACGCCAGTCTGGCCGCTGACTTTTTCCACTTCGGTTCGCTCGCTGTGTGAACTCGGCACCATGTGTGACTCGTAGTCGAGGCCGAGTTCGTCGAGTTTGGTGATTACTTTCTCGCAGTACGGACAGCCTTCGAGTTCGTAGAGTTCGAGGTTTGCCATCACCAGAGATAGCAGCGCCAGCCACAAGAATCAGACGGTACTGCCATCCTCGCGCACGACCGCTGAATGCCGATGCTTACAAGCGGACGGCGGGCAAACGCTCAGTATGGACAGCGCCGACCTACTCGAAGCCGTCGAACAGGAGCAACAGACCCAACTCTCCCGGCTTGGCTCCTCGAAGTCCCTCTATGCGGACACTGGGGGCGAGATGGAGGCCACACCGATTCTCTCCGCCGCCGCAGACAGCGCCATCGCGGCCGCCGAAGCCTTCGAGGAGTGGGACGACGATGTGTTCGCTGACGCCGCCGAACGCGCCCGTGACCAGTACGACGACATTCTCGACGAACTCGACGAGTACGAGCGCAGTGACCCGCCAGCGGCCGTCTCCACGCTCACTGAGACTGAGGGAACAGTCGCACAACTCGGGGCTACCGTTGGCTGGACGCTCGTCACTGAACGCAAGAGCACCCAGTCTGGCGGGTACTTCACCGGACAGGCGAAGCCGATGATTGCGAGCACATTCCGGGCCTTTGGCGACGATTACGACGAGATTCGAGACGCAGCGCTTGCAGCTATCGACGAGCACTGCGATTCCGATGCGGAGTACGCCGAGGCCAAGGACGCGGCAGTGGCTGTCATCGAGGCCGCATACGACGAGTACTTCGAGACGCTGAAATCTCTCGGTATGAACCCGAAACCGGTCTGCTGAGTTGGCGAAACTGGAACTACCACCCAGTTGGGTCTCCCCCACTTTTTTATCAATACGGAGAAAACTCGTAGCTCGGTATCTGGATTGGGAGTACTCACACCACCGACAGCCCGCCGTCGCGGTATCGAACGGTTTCACTAACTCGACCTCGCCACACCACTATGACAGACACACACACTGAGCAGCGGTCCCCACCTACAGACCTCGAACCGATTGTTGACCACGGAGCGCTTCGGGACAACGCGGATATCCCGTTTCACGACAACACCGATGTCGTCGACGCCGACATCGTTGCACAGGTGGCCGAACTCGGCGACCTTGCCGGGGTCGGAATTACGAATCCAGACGGCGAGCTCCTGTTCCGCCGGGCGACCGACAGCTGTTCGTGGAAGATTCCCGTCACCACGGTTGCTCCCGAGGACGACTTTGCCGGCGAAATCAGGTCACACGTCCGGGAGACAATTGGCTTCACGCTCAGGCTCGACGATATCGTTGGTGTCTGGGATATTAGCCTCGAGACAGAAGATGGAGAACAGACAGCCTCGCGGGCGTTCGTCATCTTCAGCGCAACGCCAGAATCTGGGACGTACGACCTCACAGACGCGACGGCTGAGGGCGACGCAGTCGAAGAAGCTGGGTGGTTCAGTACGCCGCCCGAGGACGCTGACCTCATTCCGGGCACTGAGCAGTTTCTCGACTGAAACCTGACCAACGCACTCTCCGCGGTCGAATCCACGCGGTATTTTTTCTCCTTACTCCGACTCGGACCCAAACCCGACACGCTCTGCGTCGGCCAGCGCGCGCTCGCATGCCTCGTCGATATCGAACTCTCGAACGATTTCGCCGTCTCGAATCAGTGGTTCGAGCAACGCCTCGCCGTCTTCGGGACCGTCCTGACTTGCGAGTCCGATGTGGTGGCTGCCGTCGGGCGTCCGGTAGACTGCCTTTTTCCCGTCGAGTTTCCCCCGCTTGGCGACGAGTTCGCCCTCGCGTTCGACGATATCCAGCGCGAAATCCATCGGGTCAGCGTCGGTCATATAGCTCCCGACACCGAACCCGTCAGCCACGCCACGCAGTTCACGAATCGAGTCAGGATTCATCCCGCCGCTTGCGAAGATGTCGATATCCTCGTGGCCGCGA
>JAQCNR010000172.1 GCA_028274925.1 Halovenus sp. | reverse complement strand
TGCGGCCAGGGAGGATACCGAGTGTGTAGATTGGCACGTCGTAGATACTGTTGAGCTCCTTCGCGAGTGCGGGTGCGCCGCCGGAACCTGTCCCACCACCGAGGCCGGCAACAATCATCACCGCCTCGGCGTCGGTGGCGATACGCGCGTCGAGTTCGTCCATCACCTCTGTCGCTTCCTCCTGCATAATCTCCGCGCCGAGTTCGTTGTCGCCGCCGACACCGTGGCCCTTCACTCGGTCCTGTCCGATGAGCATCGTATCGATGTCGAGCGACTGGAGGTCCGCCTCGGCCGTGTTGACGGCGAAGGCACCGCGAATCGCGCCGAACCCCATCTCGTGGTCGAACTCGGCGAGCACTTGGGTGACCTTCCCGCCGGCCTGGCCGACACCGATCAGGACGACTTTCATACTATATATTCTCGGCAGGCCCGCTAATAATCATTGGGTCGGCGAATCTGGGAGTGAGACGCCCGTGTGGATGGATTGATACCGCTGGCGCCCCCAGCAGGGAGTATGAACCCCGAGACGCTTCGCAGCGAGATTCCCGCCTTAGAGGAGTGCACCTACTTCAACTGGGGTGCCAGCGGCCCCAGCCCCGAACCCGTCGTCGACGCCGCGGCGGAGTTCGAGCGCTACCACCAGTACGAGAGCCCCACCGACGAGGGGATGTACGCCGCCGCCGGCGAAGCGACCGAGCGCGTCCGCGAGGCCGTCGCCGGACTGCTCGGCACCGACGCCGGCCACGTCGGCCTGACCCAGAGTACCGTCGACGGCATCAACCACGTCGCCACGGGGCTGGACTGGGCGGACGGCGACGTTGTGGTCCGGACCGACACGGAACACAGCGCCGCTCGCCTGCCCTGGGAACGGATGGCCGAAGAGTACGACCTCGAGATTCGCGTTCTCGACACCGAGGCGGGCCAGGTCGACCGCGAGGAACTGAAGACCGCGGTGCAGGACGCCCGCCTGGTCTGTTTCAACTCCCCGACGTGGAGTTACGGCAACCGCCAGCCAGTCAGCGAGATTGTCGATATCGCACACGACGCGGGTGCAATGGTGCTCGTCGACGCTGTGCAGGCACCGGGTCAGGGACCGGTCGACGTCGAAGAGTGGGGCGCGGACTTCGTGACCGGGTCGGGCCACAAGTGGCTGCTCGGCGTCTGGGGCGCGGGCTTTCTGTACGCCAGCGACCACGGGCTTGACGCACTCAGACCCACCCAGATCGGCTACTACTCCGTCAAAGATTACGGCGCAGCGGAGTTCGAGTTCTACGACGACGCCCGGAAATTCGACCTCGGAACCCGCTCGCTCGCACCGTTCGTCGCGCTCGAAACCGCAATCGACCAGCTTCAGTCGATCGGGCTGGAGACGGTCGAGCAACGGATTTCCACACTAACGGACCGGCTGAAAGACGGGCTGGGCGACCGGTTGCTCTCACCACGAGATACCCAGAGTGGGCTCGTCACCTTCGCAGCAGAGAACCCAGACGCGACAGTCGAGCGTCTCGCCGAACAGGATATTCAGATTCGCACGCTCCCGAGTCCCGACGCCTGCCGTGTCTCGGTGCACGCGGTCAACACCGCTGACGATATCGACCGCCTGCTCGACGCACTCTAGCGGTCGTCGACAGGATTCCGCCGGAGTTCGTCGATCAGGTCGTGGAGATAGTTGAGTTCTGATTCGAGTTTTTCCCGACGGTCGATGAGGTCGCTCAGTTCGTCGGTGTTGACCGAGTGGTCCTGCTGGAGGGCCGCCTCTAAGGAGTCGTTCGTTGCCTGCACCAGATAGCTCGCCGACTGGAGCACTTCCTCGGGCGAGCCGCGGTACTCGTAGAGGTCGACACCGCCGGAATAGGCAGTGTAAGAGACCAGCGGTACCTCCTCCTGTGAGTGGTAGGTTGTCGTCACGTCCAGTCCCGTCAGCGGGTTGTACCGCTCGTTCGAGACTTCCATCCGGACGAGGCTGAACGGTTCAGTAAGTGAGGGGTAGGTTTCAGAGAGTTCGCGGAGTTTGTCGGCGGGTTCACCACCCAGCTGTGACTCCACGTCCCCGAAGAAATGCTCAGAGCCGGTCAGCGCGAGCGCAACAGTGTAGAAGACCTGCTGGTTGTTCTCGGCGAAGTTCCGGATCCGTTCGCGGAGGCGCTCGTGTTCGCCCTCGATGGACAGCTGTTCGAGGTCATCGAGTAGTGCCAGCGTCCCGCGCTCGCGGTCGAGATACTCCTCGACCAGCGCGCCGGGCATCTCTTGGCTGTCCACATCGTCCATACAGCTCTTACGGGCGGCCCCGCTCATATGTCTCCCGGCTGGCCCGACTGTTAAGACGCCCCACTCCTATGTCCGTGTATGCGCATTCTCGTCACCGGTGCGACTGGTTTCATCGGTGGACTTCTCGTCGAAAAGTTGGTCGAGACTGGTCACGAGGTCTGCGCACTGGTCCGCGACCCGAGCCGGTACGACGCGCCCGACGGCGTCGACGTGTACCAGGGCGACGTACTCGAGCGGGGAAGTTTCGAGGAGGCCCTCGACGGCGTCGACGCAACCTACTATCTCATCCACTCGATGTACGCCGGCGAGGATTTCGAGGAACGGGACCGAATCGCGGCACGGAACTTCACACGAGCGGCGAGCGAAGCGAACGTCGACCGGATTATCTATCTCGGTGGCCTCGGCGAAACCGGCGACCAGCTTTCGGCACATCTGCGCTCGCGCCGAGAAGTCGAATACATCCTCGGCGACGGCACGCCCGAACTGACAACACTGCGGGCGTCGATTATCGTCGGCGCGGGCAGCGTGAGTTTCCAGATTGTCACGCAACTCGTCAAGCGTCTGCCGGTGATGGTCGCACCACGGTGGGTGCGGACACAGTGCCAGCCAATTGCCGTCGACGACGCGCTTGCGTATCTCGTCGGCGTCGTCGAGGCTCCGGAGACGGCCGGCAAGACCTACGAAATTGGCGGGCCAGACGTGTTGACCTACGGAGAGATGCTCCGCCAGACGGCGCTGGCGATGGACCGACGGCCGCCGCCAATCGTTCCCGTCCCGGTGCTCACGCCGAAACTCTCGTCGTACTGGGTGGGGCTAGTCAGCGACGTGGACTGGCGGGTCGCCCAACCGCTGATTAACGGGCTCAAAAACCCAACAATCGTCACCGACGACAGCATCCGCGAGCACGTCAGCCCGGAGCTGATGCCGTTCAGGCAGGCGGTCACGCTGGCGCTCGCGGAGGAATCATGAGTGGCTCGCCGTACAGTGAGTCCTGGGTGTACGAGGGCATCGTCGGCGCGCTGCCAGGTATCGCGGTCAGCCCGCGGGCGGCGCTCGCGATGCAGTTTCTGCTCTTCGAGAGCGCCGTCCTTCTCGTGGGCTATCTCTACGACCTGCCGGAGGCGGCCCTCGCCGGAACTATCGCAGTGGTCGTCGCCACCGCCGGCAGCGCGGAGTTAATCCGCATCGGCGACCGAGTGCGAGAAATTCCCGTCCCCGAACCGTACAGACGTCTGCTCTTTGGCTCGAACATCGAGGTAGTGCTGTCGGTGCTTGCCTACATCGCGCTGATTACCCACCTCTTCGTCTTCGACCCCGGACAGGCCGAAGTGCCGCTGCTCGACGCCCTGTTCGGCCCGGAGCCGCCAGTGGTCGCCGTCTATCTCATGCTGTTGATCCTCTGGGATGTCTGTTACCGGATCGGTGCGGGCTGGTGGGCGAGTGTCGCGGCGCTGTGGCGCACGCTGCGGTACGATTTCGACCCCAAAACCCGGCGGAGTCTCCGCCGCATCGACGGCGAGGTGGCACTCTTTGGACTCGCGCAGAGTGCCTTCCTTCCGTTCCTCGTCGGCCAGCCAGTGCTCTTTGTCGTCGTTGCAGGACACGTTCTCGCGGTCGTCGTGGTGAATGGGCTCTCGATACTGTTGTTACGGTAGCTCAGGCAGTCGAGGACGCTGCGTGCTCAGCCACCGGACTCTCGGCGCGCTCGAATCGAAGGGCAACGGTCGTACCCTCCGAAACGTCGAACGAAAGGTCACCGCCGGATTTCTCGATAACCCAGTAGACCATCCAGAGACCGAACCCGCTCTCTGCTGCCATCGACTCGTCGCTCTCACCAAGTGCCGAGACGACTGCCTCGTCGATGCCGGGGCCATTGTCCGTGACGTAGAGACAGCCGTGGTCGCCGTCGACTTCTGCCCGAACAGTCACGACAGGCTCAGCGGCGGTGTTGTATCGGGCCGCGTTGTCGAGTAAGTTCTCGATTGCCTGTTCGATCTGTGGGACAGCAACGACCTCGATTGGGGCAAGGTCACTCTCGAAGGTAACTTCTGGATACCGTTCGCGGGCGTCGGCAAGCAGCGGTTCAACGACCGTCTCGAGGTCGTACCGGCCGGTGTCCTGCGCGTCAACGAGTCGTTCGACTGTGCGGGCTTTTCGACTCCAATCAATGAGGCGGTCAGTCTTCTTGATGAGTT
>JAQCNR010000168.1 GCA_028274925.1 Halovenus sp. | reverse complement strand
AGGTCGGTCACCAGGACGTACTCTTTCGAACCAGCATAATTATAACTGGTCCAAGCCAGATGTAGAGGTGTGACCGCCGGGACGGACAAACCCACGGTGTTGATTGTTGACGACGAGGAGCGCGTCGCTAACACCTACGACCTCCGTCTCGGCACCGAATACGACACAGAACTCGCTCTCAGCGGTGAACAGGCCATTCAGACCGTCGACGAGGACACTGACGTCGTGTTGCTCGACCGCCGGATGCCGGGGATGACCGGCGACGATGTCCTCGAACAGATTCGCAAGCGTGGACTAGATTGCCGTATCGTCATGTTGACTGCCGTCGACCCGGATTTCGACATCGCGGAAATGGACATCGACGATTACGTCGTCAAACCGGTCGACAAGGACGAAATTCTGACTGTGGTTGAGCGTGCGCTGACCGTCTCCGAATACAACGAGCAGACGCAACAGCTCAGTTCGCTGAAACTCAAACGGAACGTCCTCGAAGTCGAACTCTCGAACGACGAACTCCACGATAGCGAGCAGTATCAGCAGCTCTCGACTCAGATTGAAGAGCTCGAATCCGAACTCGAACAGATGGAAGACACGCTCGACATCGACCAGATCGACCTCTTTCTCTGACCCCCGGTAGTAAGTGGGCCTCTGCCGTAGAGGTGCTATGGACGAGACTGACCCACACCAGCGATTTCTCACCCGCGCCCGTGAGCAGTACGGGCTTGACCTCGACCCACAGCGATTCCCAGATGGCACGGAGACGGCAGGCGACGCCGCGGGGGCGCTGGGCTGTGACGAAGCACAGATTGCCAGTTCGATAGTGCTGGTCGCCGACGAACTTCTTGTCGTAATCACTTCTGGTGCGAATACTGTGGATACACGCACGCTGGCGACGCTTCGTGGTGTCCACACGGCCCGGATGGCTGACCCAGACGAAATTCAGGAGACGCTCGGGTACGAGGTTGGTGGCGTCCCACCCTTCGGTCACGACACGACTGTCCCGGTCTATCTCGACGCAGACCTGACGGAGTTCGATACTGTCTGGGCTGCCGCTGGCTCGCCAGAGACGGTCTTTCCGGTCAGTCCAGACCAACTGGTCGAGAACACGGACGCAACCGTCGCCGACCTCGCGGAGTGAGGACGGATGCGTTCTGTGGATTCTGCGCGTCGAATGTAGCGGGCTTTTTACCCCAGTCGGCCAAACCGAGTGCCATGACGACGCTCATCTACGGTGCATATGGCTACACTGGCGAACTAATCGCCGAGGAAGCGCTTGACCGCGGGCAAAACGTGATTCTCGCTGGCCGCAACGGAACGAAAACACGCGGGCTGGCGACGGTGCTCAACACTGACGCCCGCGTCTTCGACGCCGACGAAGCCAGTACGTATCTTGACGACGTGGATATTCTCCTCAACTGTGCTGGCCCGTTTGTCGACACCTACGAACCGCTCGTCGAGGCGTGTCTCGACACGGGGACGCACTATCTCGATATCACCGGCGAATTCTCCGTGTTCGAGGAACTGGCCGAGCGCGACCGCGAGGCCGAGAAAGCAGGTATCTGTCTCCTGCCGGGGGTTGGCTTCGATGTCGTTCCGACAGATTGTCTGGCGGGTCACCTCCACGACCGACTCCCGGAGGCAACCGAACTCAACCTCGGATTCGACGCGCTGGGTGCAGTCTCCGGCGGTACAGTCGCGTCGGCTATCGAACACGCCAGTGGTGGTGGAAAAGTTCGACGCAATGGCCGCATCGAGAGCGTGCCCATCGCGGCGAATTCGCGGACGATTGACTTCGGCCGCGGCTCACGGCACGCCGTTACCGTCCCGTGGGGTGACGTCTCGACGGCCTACTACACGACTGGCATCGAGAACATCGAAGTGTACACCCCGATGCCCGAGCGCGTCGGACAGGCACTGCGCCTGGCCGCTCCGATTACCGGGCTGCTCGGCGTCGGACCAATCAAGGCTGGGCTGCAGGCGCTTGCTCGTCGTGTCTTCGACGGGCCAACGGCACAGCAGCGCGAGACAGACCGTGCGTATCTCTGGGGCGAGGCGAGTACTGACGACCAAACAGTCGTCTCGCGGCTGGAAACACCCGAACCGTACACGCTCACCGTCGATGCAGCGACGACGGCCATCGAGCGCTTCGAGGCGAACGACGTGCCAACTGGCTATCACACACCGGCGGCTGCCTTCGACCCCAACTTCGTCCTCGAACTGGACGCCGTCGAGGGGTTTTTCGATGACTGAGCCAGACCTGTCGAACACCCGGGTCGAAAGTACTAACCCAAGTGGGACGTACCGTAGCGTATGAGCAACGAGCCGCGGGAGTATTACACTGCTGAACGGTGGCAAAACTGGATTGGGCGGTTGCGAGAGGAAGAGATCGACCCCGAAGACGAAGACTCTGCACGCCTGCTGTTGAATCTTCAGGACGACACGGCGATTGCTGTCGCCAAAATCATCACTGACTACGACGACGATGTGCTCGACGAGGAGGCCGCAACCTCCGAACTCGATGACATCCAACAGGTCGTCCTCTCGGAAGTCGAATTCGACGACGAAGAGAAAGCAATGCTAATCGACGGCGTCCAGACCTCGTTGATGTGTGTCTTCCACGCGGCCCATGAGTACGTCGTTGGCGGCCCAGCCGAGGAGGGCACCATCGAGGAGTATATCGAGGCCGCTGCCGACGCCGAACAGCAGGAGGAACTCGACGCGGCACTTGGCTACTGCGTCCAGGCAGGAACGCTCGTCATCGCGGGCGACGATATGGATATCGGGATGGCTGACGAACTCGAATTTGGCCTAGTCGCCGAGTGGGTCAACGGCATCGACAGCCTCCAGACTGCGATGCGCGACCCCGAAGTTGTCGAAGAAGAAGACGAGTAACTCCCAGCGGCCCTGGGAGACTCCCCGTCCGCTCTCTTTTGACGTGGGTGTTTTTGCCGTTCGGGCTCCTCATTGTGACTGAACAGCGACCCGCATATTATGTCCGAGCACTCACACAACCAGTTCACCGAACGGTCGTCGTTTCCCGACGCCCGCCAGCGCCTCCGCGAGCACGTCTCCGCACACGACCGCGTGGAGACGGTGTCGCTGGGCGATGCTGTCGGCCGCGCAGTCGGGGAACGACTCACAGCACAGCGCAACGTCCCACACTACCCGCGAGCGGCGATGGACGGCTACGCGGTCCGTGCCGAGGATACCTTCGGCGCCAGCGACCGCTCGCCCCAGATTCTCCGGGCAACTGAAGGGGAAGTCAACCCCCGAGAAGCCAGCGCGGTCCACACCGGCAGTAAACTCCCAGCGGGAGCAGACGCTGTCGTAATGATCGAAGACGTCGAGGAGGTCGGCGACGAGGTTGAACTGCTCGACGGCGTGGGAAAAGGAGAGAATGTTGGGCCAATCGGCGAAGATGTCGAGGCGGGCGAAGAGCTCTACGAACCCGGCCACCGACTGCGACCCTCCGATGTCGGCTTGCTCAAATCCGTTGGCAACGATTCGGTCGCTGTCTTCGAGCGACCGCGGGTGGCCGTCATCCCGACGGGCGAAGAACTCGTCCAGTCCGACCCGGAACCCGGTGAGATAATCGAAACGAACGGGCTGACAGTCTCAGAACTGGCAGCATCGTGGGGGGCCGAGACGACCTATCACGACATCGTGACTGACGATATGGAGAAACTAAAAACCGCCATCACCAGCCATACGGACCACGACATTATCGCCACGACTGGTGGCTCCTCTGTCGGCAAACGCGACCTCTTGCCCGAGGTGGTCTCGGACCTGGGCGAGATTCACGTCCACGGCGTCGGGCTCAAGCCCGGCCACCCGTTCGCTTTCGGCACAGTCGAGGAGACGCCCGTGCTCATGCTGCCGGGCTACCCGGTTTCCTGTCTCGTGAACGCCGTCCAGTTCCTTCGGCCAGCAATCAAACGCGCTGGCGGAATGGCTGTCGAGCAGCCACCGACCGTCGAGGCGGAACTCGCGGAGAAGGTGTACAGCGAACCCGGAATCCGAACCTTTGCGCGCGTCCAGGTCGAGGATACGGAGGAGGGCCCGACTGCAACGACGGTTCGGGCAAGTGGCGCAGGAGTGCTCTCCAGTGTCGCGCTCTCGGACGGATGGGTCGTCGTGCCAGAGGAGCGCGAAGGCCTCGCCGCGGGAGAGACGGTTCCAGTCGAGTACTGGGAGTGGTCACCATGAGAAAGGAGTTCCGCGACCTTGCCGAACCCGAAACTGTCGCCGAACTCATCAGCGACCTCGATATCGGCGGCGGAACCGAGGATGTTCCCCTGACTGAGGCCCGTGGACGAGTTCTGGCCGAGCGAATCGACGCTGACCTCGACGTCCCGGGATTCGACCGCTCGAACGTCGACGGCTACGCAGTCCGTGCGAAGGATACCTTCGGCGCGAGCGAGGGCGACCCGGTCGAACTCGAACAGGTCGGCCGCGTCGACGCCGGTGAGCGACCTGATGTGAGCGTGGAATCTGGAACAGTCGTTGAAATAGCGACCGGCGGCGTCGTTCCCCCAGGAGCCGACGCTGTCGTGATGGTCGAGCGCACGTCTCGCGAGAACAACACCGTCACCGTTCGGACCTCCGTCGCACCCGGAGATAGTATCATGGTCGCGGGTGCAGACGTGGCTGCAGGCCAGCGCACCCTAGGTCCCGACACCGAACTGACGTCCCGAGAAATTGGGCTGCTCTCGGCGCTCGGCCTCGATTCCGTCCCAGTCCGCGCAGAACCGACCGTCGGCATCCTCTCGACTGGCGACGAACTCGTTGCGCCGGGTGAGACTCTCGACAGCGACGCCGGCCAGATTTACGACGTGAACAGCCACACCATCGCAGCCAGTGTCGCGGAGGCGGGTGGTGACCCCGAGGTGTACCCAATCGTCGGCGACGATTTCGAGGCGATGAAACGCGTGCTGACTGACGCAGCGACTGACTCTGACCTCGTGCTCACCTCCGGGTCGACCAGCGCTGGCGCGGCCGACCACATCTACCAGTTGATCGACGACCACGGCGAACTGCTGCGCCACGGCGTCGCGGTCAAGCCCGGAAAACCGATGCTGGTCGGCCGCTTCGAGGCGACGCCGTACATCGGATTACCGGGCTTCCCGGTCTCAGCGCTGACCATCTTCCGACACTTCGTCGCGCCGAAGATTCGCGACGCTGCGGGCAAGCCACCCCGCAAACGCGAACAGATCTCCGGCGAGATGGCGGTCACTGAACGCTACAAGGAGGGCCGGACTCGGCTGATGCCGGTTGGACTCGTCGAGGACGGCGACGGGAATCTACTCGTCTACCCTGTCGACAAGGGCAGCGGCGCAACGACGAGTCTCGTCGACGCCGATGGTATCGTCGAACTCGCCCCTGAAACCGAACAGCTCGATACCGGACAGGAGGTCACGGTGACGCTGTTCTCGGCCGACGTTCGGCCGCCGGGACTGCTCGGAATTGGCGAGGACGACCCGCTGCTTTCGCGCCTCCTCGACAAACTCGACGCGCCGCGGTATCTCCCGCTGGGAAGCCGCGAGGGACTGCGCCGCCTTCGGAATGGGATTCCGGATGTTGCCGTCGCTGCTGGCCCAACCGAGCGCGAGGTTGCGGCAGTCGAACTCGGTGGCTGGTCCCGGGAGTGGGGACTGCTCGTCCCCGCCGGCAACCCCGAGGATATCACCAGTATTGCTGACGTGGTCGATGACAGCCTGCGGCTGGTCAACCGTGGTCGCCAGTCTGGACTGCGCGCATCGTTCGACGCTGCAATCGAGGACCTGGCCCAGCAGCGCGGCACAGACCAGTCAGCACTGACCGACGCAATCAACGGCTACACGCTGACAGCGCAGGCGTACGAAAGCCCGCCGCGACGCGTCCTCGCTGGGAAGGCTGACGCCGGCCTCGGACTGCGCGCGACGGCCGACCGTCTCGACATGGGATTTGTCAGCCTCGGCACCCAGTCTGTCGGGGTGCTCGCTGCACCGGACCGGGTCGAGAAACCGGGAGTCGCCGCACTCGAAGCGCTGTTGAGCGAAGACGACTCAGCGACGGACCTCGCTGGTGTGACGCTGTCGGACTGACGGGAGTGTTTTATGCACGTTCAACTCCATTGAGTAGTCATGAACATCGAACTGCGATTTTTTGCCAACTTCCGAGAGGCGGTGGGCCAGAAAGAACTCGACTGGGAGACCGACGAGGGCGCAACGGTGGGGACTGTCCTGCATGCGGTGGAGGCGGAGTACCCAGATGTGGATATTTTCAACGAGGAGGGTGAGATTCGCGAATTCCTGAGTATCATGAAAAACGGTCGTGAGGTCGACTACATCGAGGGTACTGAGACACCGCTGTCGGCCGGCGACACCATTAGCGTCTTCCCGCCAGTTGCTGGCGGATAGCCATTCAACAGCAGTAGATGAACGGGTAGATGAGCGTCACGCGGTCCTCGTCACCGAGTCGTGTGTCGAGGCCGTCGATGTGCTCGTTGAAGATTCCGTTGACGAGGACACGGGCAAATCGACGACTCTGCTCACCCTCGGGATTTTTGGCGTAGTTTTCCCCGGGCAGTTCGCCAAACTCGGGTGCCCAGCCGTCTGTCATCGCTTCTTGCTCTGTCTCCGCGATGAGCATCTCCTTCACGTCGTGGTCCTCGAAGAATGCCGCGAGAAACTCTCGCAACGTATCTCCTTCGAAGGTATATTTTAACCTGCCGACACCGATATGCGTTCGCACGTGGCCGGTACAGCGAACCGTCACCGTCGTCTCCGCGGACCGGTCCCCCTCGGCCTGTCGTTCGGCTTTTGTTTGCATACCTGTAACTTGGCTGCCAGCCTCCGAGAACATTTACCCGAACTGGTTCGGTCGGCCCGACGCGTACAGCTTTATTGGTGGGCCAGCCCAATGATGGGTGTGGACGAAATCGAACTGTACATACCGGAAGGGATAATCGAGTCGCTCCCGCCGGATGGCGAGGACACGAAGCAGGACATGGGCCGTGCAATTCAGGGCTGGGAGCGCGAACTCAATGCAGCGCTCACCGTCGAGGACGACGACGAGGCAGTGGGTGCTGCCCTCAACCATATCCAGCACTTCGAGACGCGCTGGGAGGAGTACGACGAATACGTCGTCGAACTCCGCGCCTGGGGTCAGTCACCGATTTACGCGATGGCGTGGCGGGACCTCCACGCGTCGGTCGTCCAGCAAATCTACGAGCACGACGACCTGGCCGAGCGCATCGACCGCGAACGACATGCACGCATCTTCCAGGACGGCATCCGACCGGGTGGTGGATCCTGATGCGACGGGGCGAGGCAAGTTGATGACCGTCGAGCGAAGTCGCTCGTACCGCGGCATCTCCGTCCGTGCTGCGCTCGGCTATCTCGAAAACGTCGGTGGCGAACAGGTCGACGAGCAGCGTGTCGAGGGCGAGGACTGGAGTGCAACGCTGTCTTCGGAGAAAGTCGAAGTTGGTCCGTCGATACGGCTCACCGAAGTTACCGTCGAGTTCGAGGGCAAAAGCGTCGCGACGCTCGACCCCGTTATCGAGAAGTTCTCACAGAAGGCAATCCGCGCCGGTGGGTGAGGATGTCCGAGGAGTCGAGCCATCCAATCGAGAGTCAAGTCGTTTTGCTGGCTGGTGCCAAAGCGAGTGTGTCGCTCGCTCGACTCTCGGACCTGCTCGCTGAAGCCCAGGCTGCACTGACTGAGCACACCGATGAGTACGAACAGCGCTTCGAACAGATTGACGCCGCTGGAGAGGGCGTATTCGTACTCGCGGAGGATGGCTACTGGCACGAACTTGGCGACGAAATTGGCTTGACCAGACGAGAAATCGACGCCATTGCTCGGACTCATGCTGCGCAGTTCAAGCGCGACGGCCGGCGAATGGACCGAAAAGAAGAGTTCGAGACGACGCTCGAAATTCGGGACGTGTTGGCCGTTGCGGTCGAATAACCCAATCTTAGACTCTCTCTCGGCCGGCCCGACGGTGTCTCGGTTCTCTCAAGCGTACTGGTGTAATTATCTGACAAATTATGACCAATTTTGGACAACATCTTTGTTCGAGTGGGATGTAAGGAGGTTATACCAGAAGAGTAATGTCAACCAAAAATACGTTAAACGTTGGCTACGGTGCGGGAGGCTACGGCGAGGACGGGTACGGCAGTCCGTTCAGTGACGAACTCGCGCTGAAAGCGACGACGGCCGTCCAAGACTCTGCTACTGAGGCCCAGTTGTCTCTCTGGGCCACGGCACTCGACCAGATTACTGTCACCGACATCTGGACAGATTGGGTGGTGGCGGACAGCCAGACTGCTGGTGGAGTGAGCACTGACACCACCGAAGAGGCGGGGACAATATCGCTCGACTGGACGGAGATAGCGACCGATGTCGAACCCACGTTCACGTTCGCGTTGCCCGACCGGTACGTCGGTGGTGAGTACGCGCTCGTTGTTTCTGGTTCGGACGGGACAGAGTCGGTTACTCAGACGGTCACAATCGACCTCGGCGGATAGTGCACCGCGAGTAGTCTCTTAGTTCTCTTGCTCTGGGACTGGTTCGACCGTCTCGATCACCTTCTGTGAGAAGTCAGTCTCGGAGAGGTCGCCGTTGTGCAGGCGGTCGATCCACTCTGCCTTCACGTACCAGGTCCCGAGTTTGTTGCCGTCGAAATCCATCACGTCGGCCTCGATACGCGCACCCGACCAGTCGTCGTCGTGCAAGTCTCGGAAGACGTTGATAACCCGGCCGACTTCGCGGTTGGGGATGATCCCCTGATTGTCGACGTTGACAGACTCGTAGGTGAGGCTGTAGCCCTCGTCCTCTTCGGTCACCTCGTCCACGTAGACGCCGTGGCTGGTCAAACGGGACTCTACGCGGAACTCGAAGTCGTGTTCGTCACTCATAAAATTGAGAAGGTTGCGGAGTTAGTCGTCTGCGGGAGCCTGCGAGTCGTCGCCGCTGGTGACGCCCGTACCTGGCCCGACTTCGATACCGAGTTCGTCGAGTCTGTCGTCCGGCACGACACCGTCGACCCAGCCACGAACCTCGTAGTACTCTTCTTTCATCTCGTCGAGTTCGGCGAGTTCGCCCTCGCTCCCGCCCTGTGCCGGAATAGCCTCTTCGTGGCCCTCGATGAAGCGGTTTGGCAGGGTGTCATCTTCGCCGTCGAACCCGGCGAGGTTGTTGTAGTACCGTTCGAGGGTGTAGATGCGTCGGCCGGCCTGAATCAGTCCTTCTTCGCTGACGTCGAGACCGGTCATGCCGTTGTACTGCAGGACGTACTCCTCGATGCCCTCTGCGAAGGCGTTGAACTTGCAGATGTCGAACGAATCCGAGATGGCGTGCAGGTCCTGGAAGGTGGCACAAAGCTCACCTTTGCCGACGTGTTCGGCCGGGTCGACCTGCTCCGGAATGCCCAGCAGTTCTGCCGCGGGCGTGTACCCACGGAGGTGACAGGCGCCACGGTTCGAGGTGGCGTAGCCGATTGCCATCCCCTTCATCGCTCGTGGGTCGTATGCGGCCATCGTCTGGCCCTTGACTGCCAGCGAGTTCGACTGTGCGTCGAACTCTTCTTCGAGGTGTTTTGGACCGTTTGCGAGGTGGTCCGCGAGTTCGTCCTCGCGGTGGGCGATGCGTTCGAGCATCTCGATCATCGCCTCGGAGTCGCCCCAGTCGATGCCAGCGGGAGACTCCGTCTCCCGAGCAGACGGGCCCTGCCCGTCGACGTCGCCGAGGTCGTCGAACTTGCCCTCCTCAGTCATCTCCATGGCCATTGCCATGGTGTTACCGGCGTCGATGGTATCGACACCGAGGTTGTTACACTTATCGACCATCAGCACGGAGTCGTCGAGGTCGGTGTGTCCGGAGTTCGGGCCGAGTGCCCACGCGGACTCGTACTCGAAGGACTCCATGCGGACGTTCATCTCGTCGCCCTTGTGCATCGCCTGCACTTCGACCTCCTTCTTACAGGCGACCGGGCAGGAGTGACAGGTCGGCTCGTCGACGAGGATGTTCTCTCGGACGTACTCGCCGGAGACACCCTCTGCGTCGATGTCGCCACCTTCGGACTCACGCATCGACCGCGTCGAGGTGTACTGACCGTTTTTGACCGGCAGGCCGTCCATCTCTTCGGTGACGTTCATCAGGACGTTGGTCCCGTACATCGAGAGGCCGCCCTCGTTCGGTGCGGTGACCTCTGATTCCTGAATGAGCTGCATGGCCTGCTTGTGACCTTCGCGGAAGGTTTCCTGGTCCGCGGGTTTCTGCATCTCCGTCGAGGACTTGACGACGACTGCCTTGAGGTTCTTGTTACCCATCACAGCGCCGGTCCCTCCGCGGCCGGAGGCCCGGTCGTCCTCGTTGACGATACAGGCGTAGCGAACCTCGTTTTCACCGCCCGGACCGATGGCCATCATCGAGAGGTTCTTGCCGTACTGTCCCTCGATTTCTTCTTCGATTGCATCACGGGTATCGTGGACGCCCTTGCCCCACAGATGCGAGGCGTCACGGAGTTCGACTTCTCCGTCTTCGATGTATGCGTAGACTGGTTCATCGGCCTGCCCCTCGAACAGGAGTCCGTCGAAGCCAGCCCACTTGAGTCGCGCCCCACTCCATCCCCCGTGGTGGGAGTCAGTGACCTGCCCTGCGAGGGGCGACTTCGTACAGATTGCGATTCGGCCACTCATCGTGACCTGCGTCCCCGTCAGCGGTCCGTTCATAAAGGCAAGCAGGTTGTCCGGCCCCAGCGGATCAACATCCGGCCCCTGGTCGAAGACGTACTTTACGCCGAGTCCGCGCGCACCGATGTACTTCTTTGCGTCCTCGTCGTCGATTCCCTCGTAGGCAACCTTCCCCTCACTGAGGTCGATTCTCGCCACGTTGTCGTGGTATCCACCAAGATCAGTCATGAATCTCTATTATAGATAGTGGGCTACGAACCACTTAATGATTCTGGCGTTTCCACACCGCTCAGAGGGAGATATCGGGCGTTCGATGTTCCAAACAAGATACATCACAAGCGGTCCGGGTCGACTTTGAGGAACTCACGAAGGAGCACCGTCGCGTACGACCCTCGTGGGAGCGAGAAGCTGAGTTCGAGCGGGTCCTGCTGACAGTCCAGATCTGTCCGGACAAGTATCGCCCGTCGAGTCCCCGTCGAACTGAAGTCATCCGGTAACTCGAAGTCACTGGGTTCGAGGTCAGCGTCCGCCAGCACTGCACGCTCGATGTCGCCCTGTTCGCCGTCTGCGAGTTCAGTTTCCGTCCCGACAAGTGGTGCCGTCACGAACGCTCGCCCGCGCTCACAGTGCCGACGGACTGAATCCACTCGGTCTGCAGTCACGCGCTGTTGCCGGTCCGTGTCTGGGAGTTCCAGCCCTGACGGCCCGTCGTTGTCAGCAAAACAGACCACGTCACCCTCGATTGGACGCTCAAACGGCAGCCCACGGTCGAGTCGTTCCGAGAGCATCTGATTGAACAGATACGACTGGGCAGCGTTGACGAACAACTGCGAGAGATTGTCAGGCAACTCACCCAGCGCGGCCCTGAAATCTGCCTCGGACGCTGCCTCGTCACCGCCGTCGGTCCGGCGGTCGAGTTCGTGAACCATCGAGCGCTCGTAGCCGAGATACTTCGGCAGTCGGTCCAGTGCTTCGGTCCAGTCGCGAGTCTCGTCGACAAAAGCCCGAGCCTCTTGGGTTTCCTCGGGCTCTCGCTCCGAAGGGTTGCCTACGTAGGTCATAACTGCTTGTTCCCACTGTTCGCGAACCATCGCCAGTCCAATCTCGTGACTGACCGGCCGTCGACTGCCGAATCGCTGCTGGCCGAAGTAGTTGGGAACGCCAGCAGTCCCGCCGCCGAACTCGCGCAACTGCTCGGTGATTGTTGGTGCAGTCTCTGGGTTGTCTGGGTTGCGGACGCGAATCTCGAAGGCGTTGCCGGCGAGGTCACCGAAGAGAATCGACCGGCCAGTTCGACCGACAACCTCGAACTCAGCGCCAGAAATTTCTGGGAGGTCCTCTGGGTCGATGCCGTCGACGGAGAATAGCTGTGTCGTGACGGCGTGTTTGTCCTTCGTTCCGGCCCACGAGACGCGGTGGCGTGAAATACCGAGTCGATTCGACAGTTCTCGTGCGAAATCGTTGGTATCCCAACGCCGGAGTGTTACACGAATCAGCAGGTGTTCGTATTTGTCTGCCGGGGCGTCGAGTGGTTCGGCCTCGAAGGCTTCGAGTTCGCGCACACGGAAATCGTCGGGCTCGACACGGAGTTCGCCGCCAGTGTCGTCGCTGTCGGTGACGTAGTGGTCGATGCCGACCGCCCGTTCGAGTGGGTGTGCGCGCCGCATTGCTCACGGGGAGGGTGGCCGGCAAGAAATGGCTGTCGACCTTACAGCAGGTCGGTCGCTGCGTCGTATTCCGCCATTTCGACGCCGTCTTCGGTCACCGTCGCGGTGACGAGTCCGTTCCCGGAGCCAGTGTCGCGCTCGGTTGCTGCCTGCACTGCGCGGGCGGTGAGCACTTCTGCCTCCTCGATGGAGAGTTCAGGGTCGTATTCGCCTTCGAGTGCACCGTGTGCGAGTTGCATCCCGCTGCCGGTGACGGTGTAATCGTCCTGCATGACACCGCCAGCCGGGTCGATGCTGTAGACGTGGCTGCCATCATCGTCGACACCACCCAGAATTGGGTTGATTGCGATGAACGGCCCACCACGGGCGAAGTTGCCTGCGAGCGTCGCGAGCGCGTGAATCGACATCGGCTCACCGCGCCGGCTGTCGTAGAGATTCGACTCCGAGCGCAGTGTTCGGATGAACGACTGTGCGCCACCGACCGAGCCGACGAGCGTCAGCGCGGCGGTTGGGTGAATCTGCTCCACCTTGGTCACGTTCTTGTTCGAGACGAATCGGCCGCCGAGGCTCGCTCGTCGGTCCGTTCCGATGACAACGCCGTCCTCTGTACTGACACCAACCGTGGTGGTACCAGTCTTGGCGACTGTGTCGCTGTCCTGTTCGCTCATCTCCTCGAACGATCCGAGTTCCGGTTCGTATGGGTTCTGCTGGGGGTCAATTGGGTCATTCATCGTCTTCACCTCCGAGGTCAGCCTCGGCTGCATAGTCGGCCACTTCCTCACTGGAGAGTGACCGTAGTTGTTCAGTTTCCGTGTCGACCGTCGCGATGTCGACGCTGCCGGCTTCGAGTTCGTCGGTGCCGACTGCCAGCGACTCGAGCGCGAGTGTCACGCCGCCGTCGAGGTCCATCTCCGGGGTGTACTCTTCTTCGAGGTGGGCCTGGATGTCTTCGCGGCCGCCGCCGATGGCGACTGCCTGCCATTCGTAGGGCGTCCCGGATGGGTCAGCCTCGAATAGTCGCGGTTCGCCGCCCTCGATACCACCGAGCAGCAGCGCCACACCGAACGGGCGTGCGCCGCCTGTCTGGGTGTACTGCTGGATGTGGTCGGTGACCTCTTTGGACAGCGCCTCGATGCCGATTTGCTCGTCGTAGCGCAGGCGCTCGACCTGTGCGTTCCGTCGAGCGAAGTCGACGAGTTGGCGAGCGTCTGCGACGTGGCCTGCGCTGGCGATGCCAACGTGTTCGTCGGCTTCGTGGATCTTCTCGATGCTCTCCTCTTCGATGAGCGGGGAGCGCGTCTGTCGGTCTGCCGCGAGCACGACGCCATCCGGCGTCCGGATACCGACGCTCGCGCTGCCGCGTTTGACCGCTTCTCGTGCGTACTCGACCTGGTAGAGCCGGCCGTCCGGCGAGAAGATCGTTATTCCCCTGTCGTAGGCTTGCTGTTGTTGATTTCCTTGCATTGGAGATTCACACTGGTTGTGTTTACCTAACGTTAGCCCCACGCGTATATAAATCAGTGGCTTGCGGCAGTTCCCGCAAACCGCGCTGACTACACAGCAGTTCTTCGCCGACTGACGGCGTCTCGAAGGGCAACGTATCCGCTGTTTCTTTATTACCGGGTCAGAAGTAAAGCCCTTCTGGCACCGGAAAATACCACTTTTCGCCCAGAGCTACCGGTGAGCAGCCCGGGTAGTCGTCTGCTGGTCGACAGAGTGGTTCGTGAGAGGCTAGCAGACTCAGCTCCATCTCAGATATCGTCGTCAGGCTCGTGGACCGACGCCATTCGCTCTGCCTCGGCGGCGTACTGCTGTTGCAGTTGGTCGTCCTCGACGGTGCCGAGATTACTCGGGTCGACAGCGACGGCTGCTGTCGTTCCCCGTGTATCGGTGAACGATGTCAGTGCGCGCTCTTTGCGGAAATAGCGACTCCCGTCTGGTGTTGCGTAGGTCAGTATGATGAGGTTCTGTTCGTCGTCGGAGTACGTCCGCTCCACAAGCCAGACCTGAACCGTCTCGTCACCCATACCTGTCGCTGAACCGCCACGTACACGTAGTTGTCGGTCGGTTCGCGGGGATAGTTTTTCATAACGGCAGAACCGAATACCGACAATGCCGTCGTCGCTGTCGCCGTCGCAGGCACTGTCGCCAGAGGGTGTGTACAGTCTGTATCTCGGCGGCCTCGCGCTCGGAGACGAACAGCGACGACGCGACGCCTGTTATGCAATTTTGCTAATTGGCCGGCTTGGACTCCGACCGGCGGAACTCACTCATCTCCACGAGGACTGGATTGACTGGGAGCGTGGCGAGGTACAGGTTCCGGCCCGTGACCCCTGTGCCTGCCGACACTGCTGGGCCGACGCGCGCACCCTCAAGACAGACACTGGCACCGACCGCTCTGTTTCGGAGATCGTTTCAGACACCTGCTGGTCGCCGCCGGATGGCCCCGAGGGCGCGCGGACGATTCCCTTCGGCTGGTCACGCCGACTCACCGCCGCAATCCACGGCGTGCTCGGTGAACGGCCGTATCTTGATACCGACACTGCAGGAATCGAACAGTTGCTCACGGCCGCAGCGAACAATGCCTGGGAACTGGATACCGACGAGATTACCACAGACCGACTCCGGGCCAGTGCCGGGGAGTTTCTCGCTACGACGGGTTTCGGCCCGCGGCGACTCACTGAGTTGCTTGCCATCGACGAGGAGACCGCTGGCGCGTTCGCGAGAGTCGGCGGCGGTGAACTCAGGGAGTATCTCTACCGCGCGCTCGACCCGCAGGGTGCGCCGGACATCTGCGGCGAGGACTCACAGTATCGACTCGTCTGTGACCCGACTCCCTTCGAGCGTGAGCCATTCGACCCTCGGGAGTTCGACGCCCGGTGGCGGGGCGAGCGTGCCGAGCAGACCGAATCCCGCGGGCGCAATCCGCGACCAATCGAAGCACCCTCGGACAGCAACTTCGACCCGGCGGAGATGGACATCCGTGAACCGTCGGCCGACAGCGGTTCTCAACTCGTCAGCGACTCGCTGTCGGACTGGGTACGCCGTCGCGAATCCCAGCGCCGCCAGTACGCCGAAACTGGCGACTCGCCGGTCGGTGCAGACACCGACGCTGACACCGCGGCCTACCGTGACCAGATTACCTCGCCAGTGCAGGTCTCAATTTCGACGCGCTTTGCGGCACAGGGCATCGAAACCGGCCGACCAACCGGTGGCTCGATTGTCCTCGGACAGCGCGAAGTTGTGCTCGTTTCCCGTGACGAAACTGGCGTCGCCGGCACACTCCGGATTCCGTTCGATGCGATTGTCGATATCGCACCGGGGTACGTCCCCGGCCCACTTGAAGGGGTTCTCGACCAGACCGTGGGTATTGCCTACCACGACGAGCGCGACGAGCGAAAGATTGCGGTCTGTGAACTCCCCCGTGAGATTGGCTGGGACGTCCAGCAGACGCTCTTTGCGTCGCTGTTAGACGGTGTCGAGACTGTGACGGCGAACCTCTCCGAGGGCATCGACGACGTGAACGAAATCGAACCCGAAACCAAGGTGCTCTCGACCACGCCACGAACGCTAAAGCTCGGAAACCCGGACTCGGACGCGCTTCCGGTCAGAATCCGACTCTCGACAATCGTCGGTATCGAACAGAAACCGATGGAGACCGAGGTTGGCTACGAGACGGGTCTGACTATCCACCATCTCCGGGTCAACGCCAACGTCGTGACGATTGAGTTGCGGCCGACCAACGAGGTGGAGAAACAACTGCTCGGGCGATATCTCACGGAGTACCACGAGCGACAGGTGGAGAAGGCCCGCAACGCCTCGCTGTCGAACGAGCAGCGAGAAGTGCTCGACGCCCTGCACGACGCTGGTGACGGCCGTGACCTCGTCGCTATCGTCGACATGAACACCGCACGAGTCGCGAACGTCGTCGCCTCGCTGAAAGACCTCGGCCTCGTTCGAGACAGTCGAACAGGCGTCGCGCTGACGGGTACGGGCTATCTCGTCACCAGCGGGGGGTCGCTGCTGTACGAGGCGTCGGGCTAGTACAGCGAGAGGTCGCCGGTGATGGCGTCCACTGCTCGGTCGCTTGCTGGCCCAACTGCCACGGTTGTTGCTGTTCCCGGTTCGAGTTGCGTGTGGCCCGCGTCTCGCACGAGCGCGTGCGGGAGCCCCTCGACATCGGCGCTCTCGTTGATCTCGAACAGTTCGCGCTCGCTGTTTGCCTGCAGGACGATTTTCTTCTGGCCGGAGCCTTTCCACTCTCGCTGTGCCTTACCGTCAGCCTCCTCGTACGCCTGCAAGGAAGCGTGGGCGACCTGTGCGGCGAGTTTTCCCTCGCCCATCCCGAGGTCTGCGCGTGCGACGATTGCCTGTTTCATGCCCGCCTGTCGGTCAGCCGGCTACAAAAACCCTGAGTGTCGGCGTGTATATCAGGAGCTTTTATTTCCTCGTGGTCCGCGTACTCAGTATGATACTCTCCGACGGCGATATTCTGGAGCGACTCGAAACCGGGGACCTCGTTATCGAACCACTCGACGACCTCGATATCCAGATTCAGCCCGCCAGCGTCGACCTCCGTCTCGGGCGCACCTTTCTCGAATTCCAGCGCACCAACATTCCCTGCATTCACCCCAACTCTGAACAGGAAGTCGACGATTACGTCGAGGAGACGACTATCGAAGAAGGCGAAGAGTTCGTCCTTCACCCGGGCGATTTCGTTCTCGGAACGACCAAAGAGCGCGTGGAAATTCCGCCGGACCTTATCGCCCACGTTGAAGGGCGGTCATCGCTGGGCCGTCTTGCGGTTGTGGTCCACGCCTCGTTGCCGTACGACGAGGAGGTGTTCCTGTGGACGCCCGAGGGCGGGTTCGGCTTCTACGAAATTGGTGAGATCGTCGAAAACGAACGACCCGCGCGGGCGGTCTCGTTCGACCCACAGACACTCGAAGTTGGGACGCACAGAGTTACCGACCACATCACGAATCCGACTAAGCAGATCTACCGCGTGCAGTTGCAGTCTGGCAAGCAAGTTCATGTGACGAAAGACCACAATCTCTTCACCCTCGATGAAGAGGGTGGTGTGACGCGAATTCCGAGCGAAGAGGCTGAGGGCCAACACGTCATGGTTCCGAGCCAACTGCCGGACTCACCGAGCCAGGTAACCCAACTCGACCTGCTCGACCACCTCGACTCCGAGGAGACGACCGTCTATGCGAGTGACGGGCTCGGAGCCGTCGACTGGCAGCAGGTTCCCGACGGCTCGGAGAACTTTTACGAGGCGACCGATAGCGCGCCGCTGTCAGCGCTCTCTCGTCCCGATACGCCGGACGGAGTCGATGTTGCGTTCAAACAGAGTGATACGAAACTCCCACGAGAGCTCGAACTTACCCCCGAGTTCGGGTGGGTGCTCGGTTTCTACATCGCCGAAGGCTCAGCCCGACGGGAACAGATTCAGGTCGCAAATACCGAACAAGAGTATCTGGACCGGTTTGCGGAGTTCTTCGAGGAATACGATACCGGACTGTCGTGGTACGACGCCGGCCGAATCACGAGACTCACAGTCTGTTCGGCACTCTGGTCGAAGCTGTTCCGAGAACTCGCCGGGTCCGGTAGCGAGAAGACAATTCCCCAGGACGCGTTCAACTGGCCGGAACCAGTTCTGGAAGCGTTACTCGACGGACTACTCGACGGTGACGGTTGCCGACGGGAGACGAGAGACACGCTGTACACGGCCAATCCCGACCTGGCTAACAGGGCCGCATATCTCGGCTCGCGGCTCGGACTGCTGACCTCGGTGTACAGCCGCGAGCGCGAAACCTACATTCCGATGAGCGACGTCGAGTGGTCTGGCGAGATGTGGGCCGTCGACTTCAGTGACGACGCTCACAAGCGCGGTCAGTACGTCCCGGTTCCGAGCGCACTGCTTCGCGCATACCGCAACGAGGCCGGGCTACGGATGAAAGACGCGGCGGATCTCGTCGGGTATTCCTCGAAATCCAACATCTCGAACATCGAAAACGAGGAGTACGAAACGGTTAAGCGCGACACGCTGCGGCGGTTCGAGGCCGCGTACCGCGATGCCGGCGTCAACACGGATCGGTTGACTCAAATCCTCGATGGAGGAATCCACTTCGAGGAGGTGGTCGCAGTCGAAGAGACAGACCGAGTTGAGTCGACCTACGACCTAGAGGTCCAGCCCAACGGTCGGACAATCGAGAATTTCCTCGGCGGGCGCGGCGGCATCTTCCTCTCGAACACTGCCGGCCTCTGTGACCCCGGTTACAAGGGCCAGATTACGCTCGAACTCTCGAATCTCGGGGCCGCTCCGGTTGCACTCGACCCTGATATGCGTATCTCTCAGCTGACGTTTACAGAACTCAAGAATCCAGCAGAGCGACCCTACGGGAGCGAGCGCGGGTCGAAATACCAGAATCAGGAGGGGCCACAGGCCTCTCGTATCGGCGGCGACCGTGAGTTCGGTGGGGAGCAATAATGAAATTCATCGAAGAACTCGTCGTGGAGGAGTTTCTGCCCACCTTTCGGTCACTCCTGGCCGAGTCACTCCGCGAGCGGGGGTTCACGCAAAACGAGGTGGCCGACCAACTCGGCATCAGCCAGAGCGCCGTCTCGAAGTACGTCCACGGGGATGTGGCACGCAATGAGCGAATTATGGAAACCGAGCGCGTCCAGCAACTCGTCGACGAACTGGCCGATGGGCTTGCCTCTGGCGAGATGACGACCGCAGAGGCACTCATCGAAGTCGAGGTCTGCATCCGAGAACTGGAACACGGCGGCGTCCTCTCAGACCTGCACGCTGAGGCGGTCCCCGAAATCGAGGCCTACGACGGCGCGTTTGCGATTCACGACCCAGATAGTCGGCTTCGGGCCGCCAACCGCGCCCGCGCCTCGGTCCGGCGTGGTCTCCGAATTCTGCAGAACTCACCCGAATTCGGGCGGTTGATTCCAGCCGTCGGCTCGAATCTCGCCGAGTCGTTGCCTGACGCTGAATCCATCGACGACGTGGCTGCCGTCCCGGGGCGAGTGCTCGCTATCCGTGGAAAGGTGACGGTCCCCGGTGAACCGGAGTTCGGTGTCAGCCAACACGTCGCGAGCGTCCTGTTGGCCGCCCAGGCCGCGGGGAGTGACGCCCGTGCCGCCGTGAACATCAGCTACGATGAAGACACTCTCGACCGACTCGTTGCGGCCGGGCATACGGCCGTCGAGTTCGACGCCGAAGCCGACATCGAGGACGCGATTTCACAAGCGCTTGCCGACGAGCCAGACGCAACTGTGCTCTACCAGACCGGCGGCTACGGTATCGAGCCAATTCTCTACCTGTTCGGGCCCGACGCGCCGTCAGTTGCGACGACGCTCCGTGATTTCGATGAGTGATATCGACGCGACGCAGCAGTTTTACACGCGCTGGGCAAAGGCCTACGACCGCCTCGCCACCGCGCCCGGCATTCGCTCCTGGCGCGAACGACTCGTCGAGACGCTCTCGCTGTCGCCCGGTGACACCGTCGTCGAGATGGGTTGTGGGACCGGCGCGAACTTCCCGCACCTGCGCCGCGCAGTCGGCCCCGCTGGCGAGGTGGTTGGAATCGACCTCGTGCCGGCGATGCTCGGCGGTGCCCAACAGCGAGTCGCACAGGCAGGCTGGGAGAACGTCCACGTCTGCCGCGCCGACGCGACACAGCCTCCAATTGAAGAAGCTGACGCCGTTATCTCGACGTTCGTCGTTGGGATGCTCCAGAACCCCAGCGCCGCCGTCGAGACGTGGCTCGATTTACTCCCACCGGGCGGGCGACTCGCAATCATGATGGCAGGCCGGAGTGACCGCGCCCTCGCCGCTCCGATGAATGCACTCTTCCGGCTGTTCGTCAGGTTCTCCAGTCCGGGTGGTCGGTTCTCGCGAGAGTCGCCCGCGGAGGCACTCGACACCCGCTGGCGAGACGCCCGCGACCGACTGGCGACCGAGACGACTGCGTTTGAACAGGAACGCATGGGGTTCGGCTTTATCCGGAGCGCCTGCGGTCGCGTGCCCGAGTGATGTTCAGGATTCGATAGCAGAAAATCACGGCAGTCGCAGATGCGGAGAGTGGGCGAGTCAGTCGTCGCTCTCGGTCTCTTCGTCGTCTTCCTCTTCTTCGGTTTCGTCGTCTTCGTCATCGCTTTCTTCGGTTTCGTCGTCCTCCTCGTCGCTGTCGTCGTCTCCTTCGTCGTCGGTTTCGTCACCCTCGTCACCGTCGTCGCTTTCTTCGGTTTCTTCGTCTTCCTCCTCGTCCTCCTCTCTTTCCTCAAGCTCGTACTCCAGTTCGGCTTCGCGGTCCTCGAACTTGATACTGATTTCCAGTTCAGTCTCGGTGAAGGTAAACGAGGCTTGTCCGTTGGCGTCAGTCCTCTTCGTTACGTCCTCGTTGAGCGTCACCGTCGCGCCGTCGAGTGGCTGGCCACCACGCACGACCGAGACGGTGATTGTCTGGCCGTCGATGCTCGCCGTTGCGCCGAGTTCGCGCGCTTCGTCGTCGTCCTCGAACTCGAATTCCAGTTCGCCGTCGGCGTCACCGGCCGTGGCGGCAATTTCAATTTCACTGTCCTCAGGCAGCCTCACCTCGATTCGTCCGTCCGGTCCAGTTGTTCCGACCAGTTGGTCATTGATTTGGACCGTTGCGTTGTCGACCGGTGCGCCGTCTCCGGTCACCAGCAGAGTCACGTTCGCACCCGGGGCGGCGTCACCAGAGACGACTCGCACCACGAGGTCATCGAACTCCTCGCCCTCCTCGTTCTCGTCATCATCATCTCCTTCCGGAGCCTCGATAGATTCTTCGAGGGCAAAGACGGTCCCGCTGGACCCGTCGACTGAGACTTCGGCCTCACCCTCACCGGGGCCGAGATATTGGAACTCGAATTCGTAGGCATCCTCCTCGGTGCTCACTCCTCGCAGTGCCCACGCCTCCGGACCGTCACTGAGTTGTTCCTCGGCTATCCCGAGTGCAGCGGACTGATTCAGCGTGTATGCGTCGTTGTCATCAGTTCGGGGACGCTCGAACTGCCGGGAGCGCTCGCCGTCACCCTCGACGGAAACTTCGATTCGGTCGTCAACCTCGATACTGATTTCGCCGCTGTTCTCGCCGGTGAACCGACCGAGAACAGCGCTGGCCGTCGCCCCGGTCAGGGGATTGATTCCGTCCGTGATTTCTGCGAGACCGTCGTTGGTGACGCCAACCGCGCGTCGCTCAGCAGCCGACAGTGTCGCCGCCCGCTTCTGGAGTCGGCTGGCACTGCGCTCAACATTCGTCGCGCTGGCACTCAACGCCGCAATCTGTCGGGCGTACTCGTTGGTGTTCAGTTCGCCCTGCTGGTAGGATTCAGTGAGTCTGTCGTATTTTTCGCGCAACTTCGCGGACCTGTTTTCGAGTTCTCGCGCTCGGTCGGCGATCAGACTGGCCCGCTCCGTTGCGTTCGCGCTGTCGAGGCGCTGCTCGAACCCGACAGATTCGGCCTCGGTCCTGATTTCAGTACTCGTCTTCTCGACGACTGTCTAGAGTTGGTCGCCAACCTCGACGGAGACGTCGGTTCCGCCGCTTTTCTGGTCGGTAGTGCCCGACTCGGACTGGCCCGCGAACACTCCGGCCACCGAGCCTGCTGGAAAAAGCAGGCCGACGACCAGCAGTGACGTGAGGGCGACAACTGCGGCTGGCGTGTGCCGTGACATACGAATTCGTACAGGCTACACCTACTTCAACAGGGACGACGCTCCCGCCTACTTGCCGACGTTTGCACCGAATTTCACCCGCTTGCAGCCGCACTAACGTCGTCTTTATATCCGTAGCAGCGAAAGCGAAATACCGTGACAGCACCCGGTCGTGTCTGCTGGATTGTGTTGGCTGCCGTTGTCCTTGTGACACCTGCAGCGGCGGGTACGCAAGCACTCGGGCCAGACCAGACTACAACGGCGACAACGCAAGAGGAAATCGCCCCGAACATCCAAACTGTTCCAGAGACGGACACGACAACGACACGAATCAGTGCGTACGAGAACGGCTCCGCCGAGTGGGAACTGACGGTTCGGATGGAATTAGAGACTGACGCTGACGTTGCAGAGTTCGAAGCGTTCCAAGACACATTCGAGCAGAACCGCTCGCAGTACGTCGGTGATTACCGTGACCGGATGACCAGTGTCGTCAACAACGCGGAGGCTGCAACCGGGCGACAGATGAACGCGAGTAACTTTACCGGTGAAATCGGCGTGCAACAGACGCCGCGGCGCTGGGGCTACGTAACATACCGCTTCCAGTGGGATGGATTTGCAGAGACAAATGAGAGACGAATTGGTGTCGGTGACGTGTTCCGCGGTGGCTACTTCCTCGACGCCGACGATATTCTGATCTTCGACGTTCCCGAGGGCTACGAAGCGGCCACCATCGACCCCGACCCGGACCGCCAGCGCGGCGGCGAAATCCAGTACAACGGACCAGCCTCCTTCGAGGACGAGCGCCCTGCCGTCGAGTTTATTTCGGGCAACGGAGCTGGCGCTGATGACAGTGGAGGCCCGATAACTGACCCATCATCTGGCAACACTCAGCTGCTGCTTGCTGTTGCCGGACTGGTGGTTATCCTCGTCGTTGCCGGGCTTGCGTACGGACAATTGCAGGACACTGGGGACGCCCAACAGACGGGCTCGACGGCAGGTCAGACCACTTCGACTGCCACATCGCAGTCAGCGTCACCCACCGCAACAGGAACCGAACTGGCGACGGACGAGGACCGCGTTCGCTCGCTGCTGGAAGCAGAGGGTGGCCGAATTCGCCAGGCAGACGTTGCTGACCGACTGGACTGGTCGGACTCGAAAACGTCACGAGTACTCTCCGATATGGCTGAAGACGGGGATATCGAAAAACTCCGAATCGGCCGCGAGAACGTTATCGACCTCGTTGACGAGGAGTGAGTCAGTAATCGCCGAGCACGCCGAGTCGCCGGGCACGACGCGTTGCCGCCTCGAAGACGAGATATCCACCGAATAGATACCCGACAGCGACGACCACGAGCAGGGCTAGGTCCAGTGGGTCGAACTGCCACAGGCGAACGCCATCGACCATCGCCCGCTGGAGCATCGCACTCCCGTGGGCCAGCGGGAGCACTCGCGTCCAGGGCAGGTCGAAGACTGGCGCGGAGATGAGCACGACGAACCCGAACTGCAGGAGGTTGAGCCAGCTGCCGATGCGCTTGTACAGCACCGTAACCCCGCCGGCCGCAAAGCCCAGCCCCAGCACCGACGTAATCGACAGCAGGGCGATTGGAATCACGGTGAGTGGGTCGAGCTGGAGACTCCGCCCGGTCAGCACGAGCATAATTGCCAGCACCACCGCCGAGGTGAGAAACGTCCGGACCAGCTTTGCGACGCCTTTCAGCAGTGCAACTGGTGCAAAGCCAAACGGTGTCGTGATGTGCCGTTCGAGTGTTCCCCACTGCACTTCGCTTCCGATGTCGTTCGAGACAGCCGAGTACGCACCCACAGACAGCGTCCACAGGAAGTACCCGACGATAATTCCGTCCAAGGAATCAGTCAGGGCCTGTCCGGCGAGTAGTCGGCCGCCGTAGAACAGCATCCCGAAGAAGATGACGGAGATGACGATTCCACCGATTGCATTGGCAGGATACCGAACGAATATCAGGTACTCGCGGTAGAGCACCGCCCGCGCGAGATGGTAGTACGTCGCCGGCCGGGGGTCACCTTCCACTGGCTCCTCGGCCGTTGTCTGTTGGTTGCTCATCGTGAGTCCTCCGCCGGTTCGGCGCGTAACCCGCCTTCGTCGCCAGTGAGTTCGACGAACACGTCTTCAAGTGTGGGTTCGACAGTGTCGATACTCGTGATCTGTACCCCGGCGTCTCGGAGCACATCCATCAGGTCGTAGAGGGAATCACTGCTGGCTGTCACCTCGATTTGTTGTCCGTCCGCCGTCTGTGCTACGGTCCCGACGCCAAATTCATCATCGAGGCGTTGGATGGTCCGCTCGTCGACGTTCGGACTCTCGATTCGCACGAGGTCACGGTCGGCCCGGGCCAACAGTCGCTCGACGGTGTCATCGGCGACAACCCGGCCCTCGGACATTACGATAACGCGGTCACAGACATCCTCGACGACGGTCATATTGTGGCTGCTGACGAAGATTGTCAGCCCTTCCTCGCGGGCGAGTCGTTTGAGTTCTACCCGCAATGTTCGCGAACTCTCGATATCCAGCCCCAGCGTCGGTTCGTCGAGAAAGACCAGTTCTGCGCCGCCGGCGAGCACGCTCGCCAGCGAGACCTTCTGTTTCATTCCCCGCGAGAGCTTGCGAACTGGCGTATCGGCGTGTTCTGCCAACCCGAGGCGGTCGAGCAGTCGGTCGTGCCGGGCCGTGACAGAGTTGGGGTCGACGCCGCTAATCGTCGCAAAGTATCGCAGGTTCTCGCGGACGGTCAGTCGCCAGTAGTCGTTACGCGCGCCTTCGAGCATCGCGTCGACGTTGGCGTAGGCCGCCCGCCGCCCGCCAGTTACGTCCGAGCCAAAGACCTGTACCGACCCCTCGTCGGGAAGCACCATCCCCAGCACAGATTTGATGAGCGTGGTCTTGCCAGCCCCGTTCGGGCCGAGCAAGCCGACGACAGAGCCGCGTTCGACGCTGAAACTCACGTCATCGACCGCGAGCACACCATCAGTGCCGCCGAAGCGTTTGGTGACGCTGTCGACGACCAGCGCGGGTTCACCCGTCAGTGTCGCCTCAGTCGCCTGGTCCGCCTCCCGGTCCGCAGCGGACGCTGACGGTTTGGTTTTGCCATCAGAATCCACGGACCGACTGGCCGCCGAGGGCTGCTCCATTAGTCCGTAATAGGAGTTCGAGCCGAATAAACTGCCCGCGACTACTCCGCGAGATAGTCGCGAATTGTCCGCCCTTGTGAGTACGTAATCGTAATCGACCCGTAGAGAACTGACGGCGTCGACAGTGGCTCGACGGGAGCGTACTTGCTGAATCCAGAGTCTTCGGGGAAGTCGAACTCGATGTCTGAAACTGTCGCGGTGGCCAGTTCACAGATGAACGGAATCGGAATCTCGACCAGTTCGCTAATCTGGGCCTGCCCGCCGCTTGGGTCGGGCACCTGCCGGTGGGCGTAGTAGTTGAGATGGCCCGACAGCGTGTCGATCTGTTCGTCGTCGACCGATGCTTTCGTCGTAATCACATCTTCTCCGTCGACGGTCAGTGTCGAGACAAGGTTGTCGTCCTCTCGCTCCCACGAGCAGGCGCCGGGCATGCAGGGGATTCCGAGCGTCTCCCGGACGAACGACGACATGGTCGCTGAATCGTTCCAGTAGCCCACCCAGAATCGGCCGGGAATCGTCATCTCCCCGCCGGCCTCGCTGAGGACGTGGCTGTCGTGGTCGGCAACCTCGATACAGAGATAGGTCAGCGAGTAGGGGTCGAGGTGGCTCGTCTGGGTCGAATCTTCGACCCGGTACATGTTCATCTGGACGAAGTTGTTCTCGTGTGGCTCGAGACCCGGCGGCAGCATTTCTTCGAGTACCTCCGGGTCGGCGTCGTAGCCGATTACGAGTGCTTGGGCGTCTCGAACGAGTTGCGGTGCCGGAATCGACTCGCCCTGTGGCATCCCGGTATATCGCGTCTGTGTTGGTGTTTCAGCCATCTTACTCACCTGTTTGCTTCGACGCCGAACTCATCTGGCTTGAGGACTTCCGGCAGTGGCTCGGGGCGTTCGCCGCGGATGTCTGCAAGCACCGGCTTCAGGTACTCTGGGAACAGGTCCGGTCGCTCGGCCATCGGGAAGTGGCCTGTTGCCTTCATTTCGTGGGCCGTTGCGCCTTCACCGATAGCGTCTGCGGCCCGGCGGGCAGCGTCGGGGTTAGTGAGGTAGTCGTACTCCCCGTTCATCAGGTACATCCGCGTCTTCGTCGCGTCGATGTTGTCGGCGTCCTCGCGGTAGTCGTGTTCGACAGAGTAGTAGTAGAGGTCCCCCTTCAGCACGCCGTTGGCTCCCTGTTCGTAGTTGTAAATTGTCTCACGACGCGCCCACTCGGGGCTGTGCGGAGCCATCAGTCCCCACGTCGCCCACGAGTTCACGTCGTTGGCGTTGATGTGCGGATGGTCCAGCCAGCCGATATAGAACCCCGGCGTAAATAGCCCGGCCTCGAGGCCGATCAGCGCCCGGAATCGGTCGGGATACCAGTCTGCGAGTTCGAGCGTTACCGTCCCGCCCATACTCGACCCGATATACACTGGGTCATCTAGCTCGAGCGCGTCGGCAATCGAGACGATTGTGTCGGTGAATCGCTCTGCCGTGAGGTCGTACTGGTCGGTCCACCACGACTCACCTGCTGGCGGAACCGACTTTCCGTGTCGTGGGAGGTCGTAGGCGATGACTCGGAATGTGTCCGTAATTTCCTCGTCGTTGAGGACGTGACGCCACTGCTGGTTGTTACAGCCCGCGGTATGCTGACAGAGCAGTGGGATTCCATCCTCCGGGCCGGCGGCCTCGTAGTAAATTCGGTGGTCGACGCCGTCGAGGTCGACAGTTACGTACCCACCCTCAGCAGCGTCGGCCGGTTCGGAGGGCCGGGTCGTCCCCTCAGTCCGTGGTGTGGCGCCGTTGTCGGCCGTTCGCATAAGGTCGAGCGCTCGCTGGACCGACCGGAAGTTCTGGAAGATCTTCTTGTGGTCGCCGATCAGGTCGAAATAGCCCGGTTCCTGTTTGACCGCGGTCCGATAGAAGGAAGCGAACAGTTCGTTGTGATGCGCCGGCGGCACCTCTTTTAGAAACTGGTCCCACGCGCTTTGTGGTCCGACAACACCGAAGGCCCACGAGTCGTCCAGTCCCGGTGTTCGGACATCGACCAGTTCGCCGTCGTTCATCTCGAGGAGATGATGGTCCTCGCCCACGCCGATCAAGAAACTCTCATCGAAGTCGGCCCGGCCGTGCATCGTCATCTCGGTGTCGTCGTTGACGACTGTCTGATACTCGTTCCACCACTGCTCACTCGGGAATGTTGCGTCTGTCATATTGTATCGTCCCCCAACTGTGACACGGTACCGTACCGTATGATTGTGTCAGAGGGCGTTGATATAAAGCCACCGCCAAGATGGCCAATAAAATACGTATAAGCCACTAATACGCCGAATTCCGGATTGACTTCTCCGACAGTTGCAGCCAATTTCACTCCAGTTTTTGTCCGAAAACAGTCGCAACTGTTGCAAACCAACTGAACTGCACTGAACGGTATTCCCGGTTTATGCACCCGTAACGGGAAGATTTGCTCGTCATGAGACCACCCGTTACGATAGACCGACAAGCCCGACAACAGACAACTCTCGCTGCAGCGGCGGACCCAGCAGTCACCGCGCCTCGTTACGTGGAGGTGGGTTGCTGATGTCGACAACAAGCCAGGGGCGGGTTGCGTCCTTGGGAACTCGCGTCGTCGACAGCCTCCGGCCCTATGCAGGGCTGACGGTCCTGCTCGGTGCAGTGTTGCTTCTTGGAGTCGCTATCGAACGGGTCGTCGGGGACCCAGCGACAGTCCTCTCGCCCTACCGGCTGTTCTTCCAGCTTATCCTCGCGGGCGTCGTCCTCGCAGTCCTCCAGAACGAGGTGGGGCTGAGCACGTACGGCCTGTTCGGCCCGATGATTATTGCGTTCATCCTCGTCGCGGCCGGACCGCTGTGGGGCCTCGCGTTGTTCCTGAATATTTTCGTCGTGACGCTGGCCTCGTACTACGCGCTGCAACCGCTAGAACTCGGCACGGGCCCGCGTGTCGCGATACTGCTCTCGGTTGCCTGTCTGGCAACGATGGTGACACGGTTACTCGCTGACCTGGGTCACCTGCCGGTTGCGTACCAGAGCGCTGTCGTCTCGTTCCCGGTGCTGATCAGTTCGTGGTACGCCGAGCAGATGGCCACCGATATCAAGGAACGAGGCTGGACGGTCCCTGCCGTGCAGTTACTGTGGACCATCGTCTCGATTGTGGTTGCCTATCTGGTAATCACAAGTCGACTTGTCGGCTGGTTCATGGGTTCGCCGGCCGCCTGGGCTGGGACACTCGGTGCGCTGGCCTGGGTCAGCAGTCGACCCACCTTCCGCGTGAGTGAGTTCATGCGGTTCGACGGCCACATCGCCGACAACCCGCTGCTCGCAGCAGTAACGGCCTGTCAGGTGAAACTCCACAACGTCTGGGCTCGCGTCGCCAGTATTGCTGGCTCGGATGTCGAACAACAGTCGGCGTCTGCCATCCTTCCGATGAAAGTTAGAAATCAGTATATCGACCGCTACAACCCAGACCACGCTCGCCCGGCGGCGGACCGCAAGGCAGAACTGAAGTCTCGGCTCAACGACCTCGACGTGGCCGCACCGGAAACCTACGCGGTTGCGAGACGCGCGTCGGAACTCGAAGACCTGCGCACGACACTCGAACCGCTCGACGAATTCGTGCTCAAACCGAGTCAGGGCTACGGTGGTGAGGGCGTGCTCATCGCCTTCGAGCGAACCGAAGACGGCTTCGAGACGAACGACGGTACGATGACCGAAGACGGGGTGATGGCACACGCCCGCCGAATCGTCGAAGGCGACTACGCCGGACTCGAACCGACTGGCGAGGCAATTCTCGAACAACGGCTGGTTCCCTCGCCGTTTTTCCGCGATATCTGTGGACGCGGGGTTCCAGACATTCGCGTCATCGTCTTCCAGGGGTATCCGGTAATGACGATGACCCGACTGCCAACCGAAGAGTCCGGCGGTGCGGCGAACCTCCATCTCGGCGGCGTCGGCGTTGGACTGCACCTGTCCGATGGCACCCCTGTCGGTGCCTACCAGCAGACGACCGACCGCTGGCTCGACACCCACCCCGACACCGGCCGCGCACTCGACGACTTCGCGGTGCCGAACTGGCGCTCAGTCCTCGAAACGGCGGTCAATGCGACGGCTGCGACCGGCCTCGGCTACGCCGGCGTCGATATCGTCCTCGACGCGGACGACCAGCCCAAGGTGCTCGAAGTCAACGTCCGACCAGGACTTGGCATCCAGAACACGACGCAGGATGGTATTCTCGACAGACTGGAGTTCGTCGAACGATTGCCGACGACCTACGAGTTCTGTTCGCCTGCCGAGAAGGTAGCGCTGGCCCGACAGTGGGACGAAAACGGGTGGGACTGCTCTGTCGCGCCGGAACCACCACAGGAACTCACCGCTGGCAGCAGCGGCCCACACCGCAACACTGGTCTCGGAACGAGGGTGATGAGCGATGACTGAGCTACCGCTCAACGGCGGCATAACCGGCTGGCTTGTCGCTGGCGTTGGGCTGGTCGTACTCGTCGTGGTTGTCGGCGTGTCGCTGCTGGCGGGGCTGTTTCTGCTCCTCCCGCTGGTATTCGTCGCCGTCCTTGTGCGGACGGCGTTCCGACACTACTTCGGCGAGGCAGTGCCGCCGAACCACCCGTAATATCGCTCACTCCGTCTCTTCGCGTGGCCTCGCCTCGACGGCAGTAATCCGTGTCGCGTCGACATCGGTAACCTCGAATTTGTAGTCTCCTTCTTCGATGGTGTCGCCGACTTCGGGTGCTCGGTTGAGTCTGGCGAGAATCACACCTGCGATGGTGTCGAAGCCCTCGGCGTCGAGGGTGATACCGAGCTGGTCGTTGACCACCGACAGCGGAACACCGCCGTCGATATCGTAGCCACCGTCGTCGCGGCTCTCTATCACCGGTTCGTCGTCTGCAGCGTCGAAGTCATCACGAAGGTCTCCGACGACGGCTTCGACTGCGTCTTCGACAGTTGCGATGCCCTCCAGTGCGCCCCACTCGTCGATAACCGCGGCCATCTGCTGTTGGTCGCTGCGGAACTGCAAGAGCAGGTCGTTGATTGGCATCGTCTCTGGCACGACGATAATCTCACGAGTCAGCTCACCAGCCGTGGCCTCCACTCCCGTTTCGGTCGCTTCCATCACGTCCTTGACATCGATGAAGCCAACCACCTGGTCGTCGTTTCCGGCCTCGACGACGGGATAGCGCGTGTGCTTTTCTTCTCTGACGGTTTTCCGAATCGAATCGATATCCGCGTTGGCCGAAATTGACACCACGTCTGGCCGGGGAACCATCACTTCTCGAACGTTCGTATCGTCGAGGTCGAAGACTGCCTCGATCATCTCGACCTCCTCGGTGTCGATTTCGCCTTCAGACCCAGACCGCGAAAGAACGCGACGGATTTCGCGCTCGTCGAGCGTCTCGTCGGTTTCAGAAGCCGGCGGGATACCCAGCATTCGCGTAAACGCGTTTGCTGTCCCGTTGAACACGACCAGACCCGGATAAAAGACGTAGTAGAGTGCCGTCATCGGCGGCGCGACGAACAGCGAGAGTCGCTCAGCCTGCGCGATGGCAATCGTCTTCGGAGCGAGTTCCCCGAAGACGACGTGCAAGAAGGTGATGACGCTGAACCCGACAGCGAAGGCAATCAGGTGGATGAGTCCCGGCGGGACCACTCCCTCGAGTACCGGTTCGAGCAGCGCCGCAACGGCGGGCTCTCCAACCCATCCCAGTCCGAGCGAGGCGATCGTGATGCCGAGTTGGGTGACCGCGAGATAGTCGTCGAGATTCTCCATCACGTTCTGGAGCGTTT